>JAIOII010000408.1 GCA_019912685.1 Kofleriaceae bacterium | reverse complement strand
GCGACGCGGCCATCCTCCTCGACGTCGGCGACGTCAGCCTCGACCTGCGCGACCACGAGGCCGCGATCACCGCCTACGAGGAGGCGCTCGCCCATGGCGAGGGCGAGCACTGGGCGCCGTCGTCGATCGCGTACTGCAAGTGGCTCCTGGACGGCTCGCGCGCGCACCGCGACGTGCTCGAGGCCCGCGCCGACGCCGGCGAGGCGCGGGCGCAGCACCTCTTGCGGTCGGTCGTCCCGTACGAGCGCTGGCTGCCCGACCCGGTCGAGTCGGTCGTCAACGTCGCCCGCCAGGTCGCGTCGGGGCAGGTGACCTCGGCGCCCGTCAGCTTCGCGGTCAGCAGCGTCGAGGCGCCGAGCGCCATCGCCGAGATGCTCGCGTTCTGCCGCGCGCGGTTCGGCCGCGAGCCGACGATCTCCATGGCCGTGCCCGATCCCGATCCGCGCCGTCCACGACGCGAGGGCGCGGCGCAGCTGTGGACGTTCGACGACTTCCGTCCCTCGCCCGCCGTCCCTCCGCCGCGGGCCGACGTCGCCGATCGCGTCGCCCGCCTCGCGGCCACGCGGTTCGATCGCGGCGACTGGTTCGACGCCGCCGGCGACATGGTCGCCGTCCTCGATGGTGACGCCGCTCGCGACCTCACCGCCGTGATGGTCCACTGCCCGCCGGCGCCGGAAGGCTGGATGCCCTGGGACTGGCGGCGTCACGTGCAGGTCGCCGCGGCGATGGGCCTGGCCTGGCTCCCCGGCGGCCCCGACGCGGCGATCGAACGACTGCGCTCGCTCGTCGACGGCCAGGTCGACTGGACGTGCACGGCGGCGCTCGTCGTCCTCGCCGAGATCGGCGCGCGCTCGTCCGCCCACACCGACACGGTCGCGCAGCTCTTCGAGGACGTGTGGAAGACGCCGGAGGCGCCGGTCGTCTACATGTGCCTCCTGCACCCGGTCGTCGACCTCGCGCTCCAGCTCCCCGACCGCTCGCCCGAGCACCGCGTTCGCTGGCGGGCGCGGCGCGCCGAGCTCGCCGACTGACAGGCGGCGGTCGCGGTGCCATCATGCGCGCCATGGCCGGGTTCACGGGATTCTCGAAGAGCGCGCCGGGCTTCTTCCACCAGCTCGCGGTGGAGATGAGCCGCGAGTGGTTCCACGCCAACAAGCAGGTGTACGAGCAGGAGTGGGTCGCGCCGATGACCGCGCTCCTCGGCGAGGTGCGGACCAAGCTCGCGGCGCCGTACCGGGGCGTCCCGCTCGCCGAGCCCAAGGTGTTCCGCATCCAGCGCGACGTGCGGTTCGCGAAGGACAAGTCGCCGTACAAGACGACGATCGGCGCCTTGCTCTCGACGGGGAAGGGGCCGGTGATGGAGTCGGGCGCCGCGCTCTACGTGCAGCTCGGGCTCGAGGAGTACGCCGGCGCCGGCTTCTACGGGTTCACGCCCGAGCAGCTCGCGCGCTGGCGCAAGAAGGTCGCCGCCGACAAGACCGGCAAGGAGCTCGCCGGGCTCGTCGCCGCCGCGAGGAAGGCGGGGATGACGCTCGACGCCCACGACGTGCTCGCGCGCGTGCCGCGCGGCCTCGATCCCGAGCACCCGCGCGCCGAGCTGCTCCGGCACAAGGGCTGCGTGCTCGGGTTCCCCGCGATCCCGCGCGGGCTCATCCACAAGCCGGCGTTCAGCGCCTGGCTCGCCGACCAGGCGAAGCGCGCCGCGCCGGTCGTGCGCTGGGTGCAGAAGCACGTCGCGTGAGCTCGGGGCCGTTCGCCGCGGCGAGCGCGATCGCGAGCAGCTGATCGCGCTGCGCCGGCCTGGCGCGTCGCTCGAGCCGTTCGTGCATGAGCACCGCTTCGATGCCGAGAATCAAGTGGCGCACGACCATCGGCTCGATCGGCACGCCGCGCTGGAGCTGGAACTGCGCGCTCAGGACCGCCACGGCCGCGTCGACGGCGCGCTTGCGCACGGGACCGAGCGACGATCCGGGCCGCAGCGCCTCGACGGTCAGCTCCGAGACGATGCGGCCGTGGCGCTCCCACAGCTCGAGGTACGCGTCGAGCGCGGCGGCCACCTTCTCCTCGTACGTCGTGCCGCCGAGCGAGCGGCGCGCCGCCGCCTCGAGGAGCACCTCGATCGCGCGATCGAGCAGCGCCGCGGCGAGCTCCTCCTTGCCGCGGAAGTGCTGGTAGAAGGTCGCGCGCGAGACGTCGGCGACCTTCAGCACGTCCTCGACGCGCGACGCGGCGTACCCGACGTCGCTCCACACGGCCTCGGCGGCGATGAGCAAGCGCTCGCGCGGCGGCGACGGCCCGGCGCCCGCCGGCGAGCCGACGATGTG
>JAIOII010000407.1 GCA_019912685.1 Kofleriaceae bacterium | reverse complement strand
AGCTGCGCCAGCTCGATCGCCACCGCGTCCATGTCGACCGGGCGATCGGCCGGGCGCTTGGCGAGCATGCGGCCGACGAGCGCGTCGACGGCGCCCGGCACGTCCGGCCGCAGCGCCGAGACGCTGGGCGGCGCCTCGGCGAGCACCGCGAGGACGATGGCGCCCGGATGCTCGCCGGCGAAGACGGGACGGCCGGTCAGCGCTTCGAACAGCGTGGCGCCGAGCCCGTAGACGTCGGTGCGGGCGTCGGCGTGGCCCTCGATCTGCTCCGGGGCCATGTAGCTCGGCGTGCCGAGCATCGCGCCGGTCGCCGTCAAGCGCGGACCCTGGGTCGGGGCGTGCGCGATGCCGAAGTCGATGAGCCGCACGTCGTCGACGCGATCACCGACGAGGATCACGTTCGACGGCTTGACGTCGCGGTGGGTGATGCCGGCGGCGTGCACGGTCGCGAGCGCTCGCGCCAGCTCGATGCCGAGGCGGAGCGCGCGCGCGACGTCGAGGGGGCCGCGGCGCAGGCGCGCGAGCAGGTCCTCGCCGTCGAGCCACTCCATGACGAGGTAGTCCTGGCCGTCGGCGGTGCGGCCGTGGTCGAGGTAGCCGACGATGCGCGGGCTCGCCAGCTCGCGCAGGACGCGGACCTCGCGCTCGAAGCGCGCCCGCTCGAAGCGCGCCCGCGAGTCGATGAGCTTCACCGCGACGGCGCGGCCGCTGGCGAGCTCGCGGCCGCGATAGACGACGCCCATCCCGCCGGCGCCGATCTGCTGCTCGAGCGCGTAGCGCTCGAGCGCGGGGAGCGGGCGCTCGACGCCCAGGACGGCCGCGAGCACGCCGTGGAGTCGCAGGCGGCGCCCGAGCTCCGGGGCCGTCGGCCGCGCCGCGGCCAGCGCGCGCTCGAAGGAGCTGTCGTCCGGCCGCTCGTCGGGCACCCCGATCGAGTTTGACACGCCCCACCACCGCCGGGGGAGACTCGGGAATGATCGTTCTGCACGCGATGCCGCGCGTGGGCTGGGGGCTCCTGAGCCCGAGCCCGTTCTGCCTCAAGGCCGAGGTGTACCTGCGCATGCGCGGCGAGCCGTACCAGCTCGAGCCGACCCTGGCGGCCGCCGGCGCGCCGCGCGGCAAGCTGCCGTGGCTCGACGATGGCGGCGAGCTCGTCCCGGACTCCTCGGCGATCGTCGCCTACCTCGAGCGTCGGGGCGACGCGCTCGACGAGCGCGCCGTCGTCCCCGCGGTGCGGACGCGCGCGCACCTCGTGCGCCGCGTGGTCGAGGAGAGCCTCTACTTCGCGCTCCTGTGCGAGCGCTGGCGTGACGACCGGCTACGCACCCGCTACACCGACGATCTGCTCGCCGGCCTGCCCGAGGACGTGCGTCCCGGGATCGTGACGATGGCGACGGCGGCGCTCCACGATCAGCTCTGGCAGCAGGGCTACGGGCGCCACGACCTGGCGACGGTCCGCGCGATGGCCGCCGAGGACGTCGCCGCGGTCGCCGACGTGCTCGGCGACGCGCCGTTCGTCACGGGCGACCGGCCGCGCGCCGTCGACGCGAGTCTCTTCGGCTGGCTCGCCAACGTCTGGTTCGTGCCGGTGAACCATCCCCTCCGCGAACAGGTCGCCGGCCACCCCAACCTGATCGCGTTCGGCGAGCGGATGCGCGAGCGGTTCGCGGCCGATGTCCCTGTCGTCACGCCGGCTTGAGCGTCGCGCACGAAACCCGTGAACCGGATCGCGGCGGTCCTCACTTGTCGGTCGAGGAGACAACAACCATGAACCGACTGACCGCTGCCATCCTGTTCGCCGCCACCGTCGCCATCCCGTCGCTCGCCGCCGCCGATCTCACGGGGCAGGGCGGCACGGTGATCGAGCTCGAGGTCAACCACTCGACGGCCGACACCTACCTCCAGTACCACGGCCGCGTCGTCATCTCGGGCGAGGGGCGGACGAGCGACTACCGCTGGGGCGGGACCAGCTGCAGCAACAAGACGCTGCCCGAAGGGCAGGTGACCATGCTCCAGCGGGCGCTCGAGAGCGGGACCACCGTCGTCCCGCGCTACCTCTGGGGGCAGGGGAGCAACCGCTGCCTCGTCGGCTTCACGCTCCAGGCGCCCTGACGCGTTGAAGCTCGCCGGGCCGGTGTTCCCGTGAGCGCGCCTCGGGCGCTACATTCCGTGGGTGGAAACCGACGCGCAGTCTGCCGAGGCCGCCGCCGCGCTGCGGGCCGAGCTCGGCCACGCGCGCAACGAGATGAAGCAGGCGCTGGTCGGCGGGGCGAAGGGCGGTGAGGTCGCCGCGTGGCTCTCCGACGTCTACGATCGCGCGCTCGCGACGCGCTGGCGCTGGGCGACGCGCGACACCGACGCGCGGCTCGCGCTCGTCGCCACCGGCGGCTGGGCGCGGCGCGAGGTCGCGCCGTACTCCGACATCGACTTCATCCTGCTCCATCGCGGCGACGACGCGGCGGCGAAGCTCGTGGCCGATCGCCTGCTCTATCCCCTGTGGGACGCCAGGGTCGCGGTCGGGCACGCGGTGCGCGAGCCGCGCGCCGCGGCCAAGCTCGCGCGCGAGGACCTGGCGACGGCGACCGCGCTCGTCGACGTCCGCCACATCACGGGGGACCGCACCCTGACCGACGAGCTGTGCGCGGTGACCCGCTCGATGATCGCGCCCGGCGGCGACGCCAACGACTTCATCGCCCAGCTCGCCGGCGAGAAGCGGAAGCGCCACGATCGCTTCGGCGACTCGCTCTACCTGCTCGAGCCCAACCTGAAGCAGGGCATCGGCGCGCTGCGCGATCTGGCGACGGCGCTCTGGGCGGCGCGCGCGCGCTGGCTCCTGCGCGCCGGCCCGCTGCCGTCGCACGGCGAGAGCATCGCGCTGCTCCGCGATCGGGGCCACCTCACGCGGCGGCAGGCCGACGTGCTCGCCGCGGCGCGCGACTTCCTCCTCGGGCTGCGCGCGCTCGCGCAGCTGCAGGGCCAGCGCCGCACCGACCAGCTGACGTTCGAGATCCAGGAGGCGCTCGCGCCGGCGATGTATCCGGACGTGCGGCGGGGCGAGGGCACGGGCCGGCCCGCGGTGGCGCCCGCGGTCGAGGCGCTCATGCGCGCGTACTACCTCCACGCGCGCAGCGTCGTGCAGGTCGCCGACCGCCTGCTCGAGACCGCGCGCGTCCCGCCGCGGCGGCGGCCGCGCATCCGCGACATCGACGGCAGCTTCCTCACGTTCAACGGCGAGCTCGCCGTGCGCGACGCCAAGCTCTTCGCCGAGCGGCCGGGCGAGATGCTGCGGCTCTTCCGCGTCGCCGTCGTCGAGGACGCCTCGGTGTACGGTCACACGCGCGACATGGTGGCCGAGCTCGCGCCGCTGCACGCCGAGCGGCTGCGCGCCGATCCGGCCGCGGCGCGCTGGTTCGTCGACGCGCTCTGCGATCCCCGCGACCGGTCCCAGCCGTCGCAGCTCGAGATCCTGAACCAGCTCGGCGTGGTCGCGGCCGTGATGCCGGAGTGGGCGCCGGTCGTGTGCCGCGTGCAGCACGACCTCTATCACGTGTACACGGTCGACCAGCACCAGCTGTACGCGGTCGCGATGCTGAAGCGCATCGCGCGCGGCGAGCTCGCGAGCGAGCAGCCGGTCGCGACCGAGGCCTACCAGCGGGTGACGCGGCCGGCGTCGCTCTACCTGGGCACGCTGCTCCACGACGTCGGCAAGCCGCTCGGCAAGGGCCACGCCGAGAAGGGCGCGGTGATCGCGGCCGCGGTCGGCGCGCGGCTGGGCCTCGCGCCGCAGGACGTCGCCACCGCCGAGTTCCTGGTCCGCCAGCACCTGACGATGTCGCACATCTCGCAGCGCCGTGATCTGTCGGATCCCGAGGTGGTGGCGCGCTTCGCCGATCGCGTCGGCGACGAGGAGCGGCTGGCGCAGCTCTACCTGCTCACGCTCTGCGACACGGCGATGACGGCGCCGAACAACCTGTCGGCGTGGAAGAGCGAGCTCCTGCGCGACCTGTACCTGCGCGCGCGCGCGTACCTCGCCGCGCGCAGCGGCGCGGCGCCGGCGCCGTCCGTCGACGCCGACCTTGCCGAGCGGCGCGCGAAGGT
>JAIOII010000406.1 GCA_019912685.1 Kofleriaceae bacterium | reverse complement strand
CCCGTGCTTCCCGGATCGCACCGAGCCGCTCGTCGCGCTCGACATGTACCGGCAGCTCGAGCAACACGCGATGGGCTGGGCAACGCCGGAGGACGAGCGCCCGCCGCCCGTGCCCTACGGCACGTGCGAGATCACGAACAGCCAGGTCCGCGCCGCCGACGGCACGCTGGTCGCCGAGCTCGGCTGCGGCGTGCGCATCCTCGTCCCCGGCATCCGCGACAACCTCGGCCTCGAGCTCGGCACCGGCGCGCGCGGCCAGGACGTGCTCGACCGCCTCGATGCCTCGACGCCTCCGCTCACCTGCTGGGCGAACGGCCCGGAGCACACCCGCTGTCGCCCCGACCGCGCCGACGACTCCGACACCGACGCGAGCTCGTACGTCGTCGCCGGCAGCGTCCCCGGCGACGCGCTCACCGGCGCCGATGCCGTCGCGTACTTCGCGCCGCGCGAGCTCGTCGAGCTCGCCGTCAGCGTCTGGTGCCACTGACCGCGCGGCTACCAGGTGAACGCGAGCGTCGACGTCACCAGCAACGACGTGTCGCGCACCGGCGAGCGCGGGACGATCGGGCCGGCGACGCACTGCGGGCCGCGGCAGACGATCGTGTTCATCGGGTCCTCGCGGCCCGATGCCGTCAGCTGCCAGCCCAGCTGCCAGCCGACGCGGGCGAGGCCGAGCGGCTGCTCGAGGCGGTGATCGAGGTTGAGGCCGAAGCCGAAGACCGCGAACGAGCGCGCCGCGTCGAGCGGGATCTCGCGCATCGGCTCGCCGAAGCTCGGCTTGTACCAGTGGTGGAACTGGCGCGCGAGGCCGGCCTCGCCGTAGAGCGCGAGCATCGAGTTGGGGCCGAGCGAGCGCGAGCCGAGCCGGATGAGATCGGCGCGGACGTTGGCCGAGAGGCGGTTGATGTTGCCGTGACGCAAGGACGACGGGCCGGGCTCGGTGAGCTCGGCGAAGACGTAGCCGGCCTCGAGCGTGAAGCGGCCGATGCGCGGCCCGACGGAGGCCGCGCCGCCGAGCGCGGTGTAGGTCTTGTCGTCGTGGATGACCCAGCCGACGGCGCTGCCGACCCGCACGTTGGGGCCCACGGTCTCGTGGGGCTCGTACGGATCTTCGACCCAGCGCTTCGACGGTGGCTGTGCTTCGTCAGCCACGGCGATCGCCGGCAGTGTGAATCCAAGGCACAGCACACCGAGCCCCAAACCCCATCGCGCTCGTGGGATCGCGGTCATGGACGGCCTCCTCCGACAGGAGGCCGCCGGTTTTGCAGGTTTCAGGCCGCGGCGAGGGCGGCGCGCATCACGTCGATCGGCGCGGGCCGCCCGGTCCATAGCGTGAACGCGCGCGCCCCCTGATGGAGCAGCATGCCCGCGCCGTCCGTGGTGACGAGGCCACGTGCCGCGGCGCGGCGAAGGAGCTCCGTCGTCCGGTGATAGACGAGCGTCGCCACCGCCGCCGTCGAGCCAAGCCGGTCGAGCGGCACGGTGTCGGCGAGCGCGACGTCGGCCTCGGCGGTGAGGCCGGCGCTCGTGCAGTCGACCAGGAGCGCGGCACCGTCGAGGAGCGTCGCGAGCTCGCTCCACGGCGCGGCGTTGCACCAACCGACCGCCTCGGGGCGGCGCGCGACGCTCCTCGAC
>JAIOII010000405.1 GCA_019912685.1 Kofleriaceae bacterium | reverse complement strand
CTTCCCGGCGGCGCCCATCGGCTCGGCGAGCGACCGCGGCGCCACCGGGAAGCGGTGCTCGTGGTAGTGCACCGCCATGCGCGCGCCGGCGCGCGCGATGCGCAGGACGCCCGACGCCAGCGCGTCGGCGTAGCGCTCGCCGAGCACGGGCAGGAGCACGCGGTTGTCGGCGTCCTCGCCCGGGTGCCAGTCGACGTCGAAGTAGCCCGCGTACCGGCTCGAGCGGCCGTGCTCGAGCACGTCCTGCCACCACGCGTTGTGCGGTCCGATCGCCATGTGGTTGGGCACGATGTCGACGAGCACGCCCAGGCCGCGCGCCGCCAGCGCCCGGCACATCGCCTCGAAGCCGGCGTTGCCGCCGAGCATGTCGCTGGCGCGATGATGATCGACGACGTCGTAGCCGTGCGTCGAGCCGGGCGCGGCCTCGAGCACCGGCGACAGGTAGACGTGGCTGATGCCGAGCTCGGCGAGCGTGTCGGCGATTCGCGCGACGTCGGCGAACCGCATCGCCGCCCCGAGCTGCAGCCGGTACGTCGCGCGCCGCGCCGTCACGACGGCACCATCCGCCACACCGCCAGCGAGCGCGCCGGCAGCGCCTCGATCGCGCGCGGCGCCTCGACGAACCCGACGTCGGTGTCGAACACGAGCTGCCAGCGTCCCGGCGGCAACGTCGGCGCGATCGGCTCGGGCCCGGCGTGCACGAACACGAAGAAGCGGTCGGCGTCCTCCTCGTGATCGAGGAGCACCCCGACCGAGCGGCCCTCCTTCCAGTCGGCCTCCTCCATCGCGTCGCCGTCGGCGCGCACCCAGTGGATCTCCTTCGGCGAGCGGAACCAGCGGCGGCGGCGGAACACGCGGTAGCTGCGGTAGAACGCGATCAGCTTGCAGGTGAAGGCGAAGAGGTCGTGGTCGGCGTGCGCCCAGTCGAACCAGGACAGGTCGTTGTCCTGGCAGTAGCCGTTGTTGTTGCCGCGCTGCGTGCGGCCGAGCTCGTCGCCGCCGAGCAGCATCGGCACGCCCTGCGCGAGGAAGAGCGTCGCCAGGAAGTTGCGTTGCTGGCGCGCGCGCAAGGCGAGCACGTCGGGATCGTCGGTCGGGCCCTCGACGCCGCAGTTCCACGAGCGGTTGTCGTAGTGGCCGTCGCGGTTCTCCTCACCGTTGGCCTCGTTGTGCTTGTGGTCGTAGCTGACGAGGTCGCGCAGCGTGAAGCCGTCGTGGGCGGTGACGAAGTTGATGCTCGCGTACGGTCGCCGCGCCCCGACGTCGTCGTAGAGGTCGGCGGATCCGGTGAAGCGCGCGCCGAAGTCGCCGAGCGCGCCCGGGGTGCCGCGCCAGAGGTCGCGGACGCCGTCGCGGTACCGGCCGTTCCACTCCGACCAGATCGGCGGGAAGCCGCCGACCTGATAGCCGCCGGTCCCGAGGTCCCACGGCTCGGCGATGAGCTTCACGCCGCGCAGCACCGGATCCTGGTGCACCAGCTGGAGGAACGTCGCGAGCCGGTCGACCTCCTCGAGCTCGCGCGCGAGCGTCGCGGCCAGATCGAAGCGGAAGCCGTCGACGTGCATCTCCTGCACCCAGTAGCGCAAGGAGTCCATGATGAGCTGGAGCACGTAGGGCTGGCGCATGTGCAGCGAGTTGCCCGTGCCGGTCGTGTCGAAGTAGTAGAACGGGTCCTCGGGCGAGAGCCGGTAGTACGCCTGGTTGTCGAGGCCCTTGAACGACAAGGTCGGGCCGAGGTGGTTGCCTTCCGCGGTGTGGTTGTAGACGACGTCGAGGATCACCTCGATGCCCGCGCGGTGCAGCGTGCGGATCATGTGCTTGCACTCGGCGACCGCCGCGCCGATCGTGCGCCGCGACGCGTACTCGTCGTGCGGCGCGAAGAAGCCGATCGAGTTGTAGCCCCAGTAGTTCCGCAGCCCGCGCTCGAGCAGCGGGCCGTCGTGGACGAACTGGTGGATCGGGAGGAGCTCGATCGCGGTGACGCCGAGCCGCTTCAGGTGCTCGATCGCGGCGTCGTGCGCGAGCCCGAGGTACGTGCCGCGCAAGGCCGGCGGGATGTCCGGATGGCGCGCGGTGAAGCCGCGCACGTGGACCTCGTAGAGCACGGTGTCCGGCCACGGGATGCGCAGCCGCCGGTCGTCGCCCCAGTCGAACCACGGATCGTGGATCACGCCGCGCAGCATCGCCGGTGCGCTGTCGGTGTCGTCGCGTTCGGCGGGCGCGTCGTGGCGGTGGCCGAAGATCGCCTGGCCCCACTCGAGCGAGCCCGCGATCGCGCACGCATACGGATCGAGGAGGAGCTTGTGCGGGTTGCAGCGCAGCCCGCGCGCGGGATCCCACGGGCCGTGCACGCGGTACCCGTAGTGCTGTCCGGCGCCGACGGCGGGAAGATAGGTCGTCCAGACGTTGCCGGCGTCGCGCACCAGCTCGATCCGCTCCTCGCGCCCGGCCGTGAAGAGGCAGAGCTCGACCCTGTCGGCGACCTCCGAGAACACGGCGAAGTTGGTGCCATGCCCGTCGAAGGTCGCACCGAGCGGATAGTTGCGGCCCGTCGCGGACTCTCGCACGAAGATCTCGTGCGCGAGCAAGGATCGGGCCGACGCCGCGCGCGCTCCCCTCGCACGATCTCCGCTACTTCACCGGGCGGCGCGTCCGACGAGCGCGCGCCTGCGCACGGTGGCACGCTCGTGCGCTACCTGGGCGCACCCTCGGGGGTGCGTGTCGGGCACGACCGCGGTGCCGTCGCGGAAGCCCGGCGGGTTGTCGACGCGATCTTCCCGGCGCCCCGTCAGTGGTGGAAGTACGCGAGCGCGAACGGGGCGCGGCGCGCGGTGCCGGCGGCGTCGAAGCAGCGGACGTTCGTGCGCAGGTCCGTGCCGACGTTGTACCAGGAGAGCACCTTGCAGTAGCCGCCGTCGCTGCCGAGCGCCGTCACGTGCGCGTGCGAGCGGCTCGACGAGAGCCCGGCGAACGTCACGTGGTGCGTCGACAGCCCGCCCCACGTCGTCTCGCCGGCGGTGCGCGCGCCGCCCGACGAGCTCCAGGCGAGCGTCGCGCTCGGGGTGTAGCTGGCGGCCGACGACGTGCCGGCGTAGGCGAACCCGCCCGGCGCGTCGGGCGCGGTCGCCGCGACGGTGTAGCCGAGCTCGAAGCCGCTGTCGGCGGGCAGGCCGGTGACGGCGTCGTGACAGCGGACGTTGGCGAGGCCGCTGCCGATCGACGTCAGCTTGCAGCGGGTGGCGCCCGCGCCCGACGCGGTGACCATCACGTTCCGCGGCGTCACGCTCACGGGCCAGAGCGGCTCGCCGCGGAACGTGAT
>JAIOII010000404.1 GCA_019912685.1 Kofleriaceae bacterium | reverse complement strand
CCGAGGCCGTACATGTCCGCGGGCGGCTGCGCCGGCGCGTGCGCACGTCGGCGCCGGTCGCCTGCTCGCCGGCCGCCGGCGCGAGGCGCTCGAACACGCGGAACAGGCGCGAGAGCCCCTGCACGTCGGCGGGCAGGAGCGCGCTCCGCTCCTCGACGGGCAGCGAGATGAGGTAGCGCGAGATCGCGTCGGCGACCCCGTCGAAGCCGCGGAACGGGACGCTCTCGTGCGCGTGGCAGCGTCCGGCGAACAGGAGCGCGCCGCTCGAGCGGAGCTCCTGCGCGAACTGACGCATGAGCGTGCTCTTGCCGAGCCCCGACTCGCCGTCGACGAGGATCGCCACGGGGCGGGTGCGGCTGTCCTGGAACGCGCGGCGCAGCTCGGCGAGCTCGGCGCCGCGCCCGACGAAGGAGACCGACGTCGCGGCCGGCACCCTGGGGGGCGCGTCGGTCGCGCCCGGATCGGCGAGCATCGCCGCCATCTGGGCGGCGGTCGGCCGCTTCGCCGCGTCGCGCGAGAGGAGCGACAGGCACAGCTCGTCGAGATCGGACGGGACGCCCGTGAACATGGTCGACGGCGGCACCGGGTCGAGCGTGCGCTTGCAGGTCAGGATGTCGAGCGCATCGCCGACGAACGGCGGCCGCCCGGTGAGCGCCTCGTAGAGCACGACCCCGAGGCCGTACATGTCCGCGGGCGGCTGCGCCGGCGCGCCCGCCGCCTGCTCGGGCGCCATGTACTCGAGCGTGCCCTCGATGTTGCCGGCGGTGACGCCGTCGCCATGCTCGGCGATGAGCCCGAAGTCGAGCAAGACGACGCGGCCCGCGGCCGTGACCATGATGTTGGTCGGCTTCACGTCGCGGTGCACCTTGCCGAGCGCGTGCATGGCGGCGAGGGCGTCGGCGATCTGGCGCAGCGCCGCGCGCAGGCGGGCCTCGTCGAAGACGACCTCGAGGCGCAGGGTCTCGGCGTCCCAGATCGTGCGGCTGTCGCTGTCGGTCCCGCTGAGGCTGCGGCCGCTGAGGCTCGCCGCGCTCACGCCGCCCGAGAGCGTGGTGCGCGTGAGCTGCTTCTTGTTGCGCGCGGCCTGCTTCTGGTTCCACACGTGCTCGAGCAGCTCGACGCCGTCGACCAGCTCCATCGTGAAGAAGCAGGTCTTGCCGTCGACGAAGAGCTCGCCCAGGCGCACGAGGTTCTCGTGGCGGACATCGACGAGCGATCGGAACTCGGTCTTGAGGCGCAGGATCGCGTCGCCCGTCGGCTTGCGCATCATCTTGAGCGCGACGGGGGCGCGCTGGTCCTTGTCGAACGCCTCGTAGACCATGCCCATCCCGCCTTCGCCGACCAGACGGACGAGGCGGAAGCGGCCGTTCGCGAGGGCCTGGGTGGCGAGGACGTCGCCCACGGGAGGATTCTGACACGCTCCTCACCCCGACAGGGTGAGGAAAGGTGCTCTCGTCGCTGGCTCAGCGGACGGCGATGGGCCGGCTGAGCCCCCGCACCACCGCGAGCTGGAGCTCCTCGAACGCGGGCGGGTTCCCGGTGAGCTCGTCGGCGCCGGCCGCGCGCGCGTGATCGCGCAGGCGCTTGGTCGACGCGAGCGCGATCGCGGGCACGGGAGCGGCCAGGCTGCGCGCGAGCCGGATCGCGGCGAGCCCACCCTCGGGGTCCCCGTCGAGATCGATGACGGCGAGGTCGACGTCGTCGGTGAGGAGCGTCTCGGCGACCGCCGCGTCGCCGGCGATCAGGATCTCGGCGCTCGACACGATCGACTTCACCATGCGCGAGAGCGACATGCGGTCCTTGGCGTCGTGCGCGACGATGAGCACCTGCAGGCCCTGGTAGTCGCTCACGAGGCGATCGATCACGGTGGCGAGGCCGGCGCTGATGTCCAGGAACTCGATGCCGAGCCCGGCGGGGCCCTCCGGGCTCTCCGGGCCGCGGCGCCACGCGACGTGGCCGCCGAGCCCGACCGATCCCGCGCCCGGGATCTCGAAGGAGAGCTCGAGCGGCGTGCCCACGGGCAGATCGTGGTGCGTCTCGAGGAAGATGCCGCCGCGCGAGACGTTGACGGAGTACGCGATGAGGAACGACGACGCCGAGCGGAACTGGACCGCAACGGCGTACGGCACGCGCTGATGCTCGCGCTCGATCACGTCCGGCGAGTATCGCCGAACGCCGGACGTTTCGGTGTATGTGTGGTGCGTGATCTCTCCGGCTGTACGCAGGGCGGCGATGGACTTGCAGCGGCCGTTGCTCCTGGCGGCGGCGGATCGCTTCGCCGGGCTGTCGCGGGTGAGCGGGCTCGGGCATGCGCTGCGCGCGGCGTGCGACCGGTTGATCGCGGCGGCGGGGGAAAGCCGGAGCGGAGGAGGAGAGGGAGAGGGAGGAGGTGTGAAGCCGCTGGTGGCGTGGCGCGAGGTGCTCGCGCGGTTCGAGGCGATGGACAAGCAGGGGCAGGCGGTGGAGGTGGCGCGGGGGCTGCGGCTGGTGCAGACGCTGGCGGGAGCGCCGACGGGAGAGGTGGTGAGGGCGGTGGAGACGGTGAAGGAGAAGGAGAAGGAGAAAGAGAAAGAGAAAGAGAAAGAGAAGGAGAAGAGGGGAGAGGAGAAGGGTAAGGGTAAGGGTAAGGGTGAGGGTAAGGCGGACGGAGATCCGCTCGGGGAGTCCGTGACGAGCGTGAAGGGGATCGGGCCTGCGCTGGCGGCGGCGATGGCGGAGCGGGGCATCGAGACCGTGGAAGATTTGCTCTGGTTGGTGCCGCGGCGGTGGCTGGATGCGAGAGAGCTCGTGGTGCTGGGAGAGGCGATCGGGAGCGCGGGGGAAGGAGAACGGATCGCGGCGCGCGCGTTCGTGAAGACGTCGCGGATGGTGAGGGCGCGCGGGAGGAGCTGGGGCGAGGTGAGGTTCGCCGGCGACGCGGATGGCGCGCCGATCTTGACCGTGCGCTGGTTCAACGTGTGGGGCGGCATCGACAAGCGGTTCCCGCCGGGCGCGGAGGTCGCGCTGTCGGGCGTGCTCAAGCGGCGCGGCACGGTGTGGGAGATGGCGAACCCCGACGTGCTCGGCATCGAGACCGGCGGCGGCGACGTGGGCGCGGCCGCGAAGATCCTGCCGCGCTATCCCGACGTCCCCGGCGTGCCGGGGGCGCGGCTGCGCAGCGCGTGTCAGGCGGCGGTCGCGCGCGCGGTCGGGCAC
>JAIOII010000403.1 GCA_019912685.1 Kofleriaceae bacterium | reverse complement strand
GCCGGCGGCGCGGCGGACGAGGCACGTGCGGCGCGGCAGGATCACGCGCAGGGGCGCGCGCGAGCCGGTGGCGCGCGCGTTCGCCGCGTCGCTGACCGCGACCCAGTCGCCGACGATCGGCAGCTCGCGCTTGTCGCCCGCCGCGAAGAACATCTTGCCGGTCGGCTCGGCCCAGAACGTGCCGCCGTCGTCGACGACCTCGACCGCGCCGCGGTGCTCGATCGCGACGCGCGCCGGGGTGAGGAGCTCGGTGGCCGGGACGTAGCCGGCCCAGGTCGCCGCCCAGCCCTCGTCCCATCCCAGCTCCTCGAGCGTCGTCACGTCGTCACGTCCGGAAGCGCCGGCTGTCGGCGACCAGCTTGGCGTAGGCCGCGTGCTGGCGCGTGATCTCGTCCGGGCTCCAGCCGAGGATCGCGGACAGGCGCGCCGCGACGCGGTCGGCGACGTCGAGCCCCTGCGCGCGCCCGACGAGGAGGAGCGGCACGCGCCGCGCGAGCACGTCGTCGATCGTCTTCGCGCGGTCGTGGCGCGCGGCGAAGTCGATCTCCGCCCACACGTACGGCAGCTCCGGGTTCAGGCGCTGCCCGAGCTCGCGATCGGCCGCGATCGCCTCGCCGAGGATGCGGGCGCGCACGCCGTACACGCCGCACAGGTGGGTCGCGGTGTCGCGGTCGATGCCGTGGTCGTCGATCAGCGCGCGGCCGATCTTCGCCACGCCCTCGAGCGACGGCTCGTCGAGCCCGTCGGCGCCGGGCAGGGGACGGTGCTTGGTGCCCGAGCGCTCGCGGCCGTCGGCGTCGAACTCGCTGTCGTGCTCGCGCAGCCACTTGAGCGTCTTGCGCACCGCCTCCTTGGCCATGCGGCGGTAGGTCGTGAGCTTGCCGCCGGCGATGATCACGAGGCCGTCGTCGCGCGTGAAGATCTCGTGCTCGCGCGACACCGCGCTCTCGTCCTCGTCCTCGGCGCCGCGGATGAGCGGGCGCAGGCCGGCCCACGTCGCGATGATGTCGGCCGGCGTGATCTGGCACTGCGGAAAGTAGCCGTTGATGCTCTCGCAGAGGTAGGTCGCGTCGTCGGCGTCGGCGTGGACCTCGTCGGCCGTGCCGGCGAAGTCGGTGTCGGTCGTGCCGATGACCGTGCGCCCGCGCCACGGGATGGCGAACATCACGCGGCCGTCGACCGGCGAGAGCAGCGTGATCGCGCGGCCGAGCGGCAGGCGCTCGTGCGGGATGACGAGGTGCACGCCCTTGGTGCGGCGGAGGAGGTCGCGCTTCAGCGGCACCTCGAACCGCTTCACCATCTCGTCGGTCCACGCGCCGGCGGCGAGGACGACGACGCGCGCGCGCAGCTCCTCGGTGGCGCCGGTCAGGAGGTCGCGCACGGCGACCCCGCGGATGCGGCCGGTCTCGTCGCGCAGGAGGCGCGTGACCTCGGTGTAGTTGCGGCAGTCGGCGCCGAGAGCCTGCGCGTCGAGGACGTTCTCGAGCACGAGGCGCGCGTCGTCGGTCGCGCAGTCGTAGTACTCGATCACGCCGCGCAGCCCCTCGGCCTTGAGGCAGGGCTCGAGCCGGCTCGCCGCCTTGGCGCCGCGGAAGGTCTTGTGCATCCGCGGCGCGCGGAAGAGCGCGAGCGAGTCGTAGATCCAGAGCCCGATGTTCATCAGCTCGAGGCCGGGGCGCGTGCCCTCGAAGATCGGTACGAGGAACGGCATCGGCCGCACGAGGTGCGGCGCGACCCTGGTCTGCACGCGGCGCTCGCTGACGCTCTCGAACACGAGCCCGATCTCGCCGTGCTCGAGGTAGCGCAGGCCGCCGTGGACCAGCTTGGACGACTTGGACGACGTGCCCGAGCCGTAGTCGCCCTTCTCGAAGAGGGCCACCCGCAGGCCGCGCAGGACGGCGTCACGGGCGATGCCGGCGCCGGTGATGCCGCCGCCGATGACCACCATGTCGAGCAGCTCGCTCACGATCGCCTCTGCGTCACAGTGCCACCACCATTTCCCGGATGGCGACGAGCGTCAAGCGCGAGCCGGGCTCACGGGGCGGCATCGAGCGCCGCCTTCAGCTTCACGTCGTCGAAGGCGACGAGGTCCTTGCCGGTGAGGACGGCCCTGGGCGGGGCGGGGACGGCCACCGCGGCGGCGCCGCCGGCCGCGGCGTCGAGGAGCTGCGCGAGCGCGTCGACCTGGCCGTCCTCGGCGACGATCTCGATGGCGCGGCCCTGCGCGACCGCGTTGAGCG
>JAIOII010000402.1 GCA_019912685.1 Kofleriaceae bacterium | reverse complement strand
CGCCACCGCGGCGCGTCGACGCCGCCGTCGAGGTCCTCCGCCCGCGCCCGGTCGACGCCGGCGTGCCGACGCGTCCGATCGACGCCGGCATCACGCCGCCGACCTCGAACGCGACGCTGCGCCAGCTCTACGAGCAGGTCGGCCGCGCGCTCGACGCCGCGATCTCGAAGCACGGCAAGGACGAGACCGAACCCTTCAAGCGACGCTACGCCCAGATCCCGCCGTACCTCGAGGCGATCCGCAAGGACGAGCTGCGCAAGCAGGCCGAGACGCAGCTGCGCGCGCTCGAGCGCGACCTGGCGCGCCTGAAGTAGGAGGCGAACGGGCCGCCCGGCCCGCGCGCACGAAAAAGTGCCCTCCGGCGGAGAGGCCGGTAAGCCGAGTTCTGTTCCGGCTCGCGCCGGCAGTGATCATTCATCTAGGCCCACCGTTGCCGGTGGGCTCGAGCGACCAACCCGGAGTCATTGCGCGGGCCACGCGACCCCTGTCTGGTCTTGCTTCGGGTGGGGTTTGCCGTGCCCCGCCTGTCACCAGGCGGGCGGTGCGCTCTTACCGCACCGTTTCACCCTTACCTCCTCGCGGAGGCGGTTTGATTTCTGTGGCACTTTCCTGCGAGTCACCTCGACTGGCCGTTGGCCAGCACCCTGCCCTGTGAAGCTCGGACTTTCCTCCCGTGGCACGTTCGGCGAACCTCCCGTGACACCAGCGATCACCTCGACCTCTCCGACGGAGAGCGGGCAAGGAATACCCCTCTCGCCGCCTACCGGCAAGAGGCTTCCTACGCGCGCTCGGAAAGCCGCGTCGTGACGTAGTGCTGGAGCGCGTCGCGCAGCGAGCGGAACGACACGATCTCGGCGAGGTCGACGCCCATGTGCACCATGGTCTGCGCGATGTTGGGGCTGATGCCGGCGAGCACGCACTCGGCGCCGAGCAGCCGCACGGCGCCCGCCATGCGCAGGAAGTGAGCCGTCGTGCCCGAGTCCATCACCTCGATGCCGGTCACGTCGATGATCGCCCAGCGGCACTTCCGCTCGGTGATCGCCCGCAGGAGCGCCTCGGTCATCTCGGCGCTGCGCGCGGTGTCGAGCACGCCGACGACCGGCAGGCACAGGACGCGATCCCAGACCTCGATCACCGGCGTCGACAGCTCCTTGATCGCGCTGCGCTGCTGCTCGATGGTCAGGAGCCGTAGCTCGAGCTCGCGCTGGTAGCTCTCCAGCCGCTGCTGCCCGTCGACCATCGTCTCGACCATCTCGTTGATGCCCTCGTAGAGGACGGCGAACGGATCGTCGGCGTCGAGCTCGCTCGTCATACGCTCGGCGTGCGCGCCCGCCGAGATCGAGGACAGGACCATCAGGATGTCGGCGATGCGTTCACGGACCAGGGTTTCGTCCATCGGTGGCTCCTACGGCGGTGGGGGGCGGATCGAAGGGGTTGGGGCTCGCGCCGGCGTCGGTCGGCCCGGTGATGCCGAAGCCGCGCAGCGCCTCCTCGAGCGTCAGCGCGGTCCGGATCCCGCGCAGCTCGAGCCCCATGCTCTGGATCGTCATCGCGATGTCGGCGCTGATGCCGCACACGACGGTGTTGGTGCCCATGAGGCCGGCCGCCTGGGCGAGGCGCGTGAGCACGGCGCAGAGATGGCTGTCCATCATCCAGAGGCCGGTCACGTCGAGCACGAGGCCCTCGCTGCCCGCGACGTGGATCTCGTTGAGCACGTCGTGGCGCAGCTGCTCGGCGTGCGCGTCGGTGAGCTCGCCCTGCACCGGCACGAGCAGGAGGTTCCACAGACGGATGATGGGGACGCGGCTGAGACCTTGTTGCATGGTGGCTCCGGAGCTCAGAGGCTGGGAATCGATCACGGGGTCGGGCTCGTGCCGGGGCGGCGCGGCCGGTGGAGGAAGCGCGTCACGCGGAACGCCTTGCGCGCGCCGTCGGGCAGGTACTCGAAGCGATCGGTGAGGCGCTCCACGGCGCCGAGGCCCGCGCCGATGCCGCCGCGGCGCAGGATCGCCGGGTCGATCGGCCCGCGATCACCCCAGCCGTCGCGCATCGCGGCCTCCAGGCTGGCCAGCGGCGGACCCTCGTCGTGGGCGACGATCGTGATCCCCACCCCGGCGGCGTGATCTTCGACGCGCCGCAGCTCGATCTCACCCCGTACGCCGTACTTGAGGATGTTGGTCGAAAGCTCCGACACGACGATCGCGAGCTCGTGACCGGCGGTGGTCGAGAACCCGATCTCCCTTGCGAGCCGCAGGACTGCCCAGCGCGCGACGAAGACGTCGAGCGGATCGCGCACCGCGACGCGGCGCGAGCGATCGCGATCGGCCTCACCCGTGCCGGATGAAGGTGGGGGCATCGAAACCTCGTGAGCTGGCTGCCGGTTCATTTTTTGGGAGAAAGGTTTGCTTGCGCAGATTACTGGTTTATGGGAATCCGGACGGAATCGGTTAAATCCTTCTCTCTCCATACCGTCGCAGCAACAGGGGGTAGACGGCATGAACATGACGAGTGACATCACCGCGCTCTACGGATCTCCGGCCTCGGTGCCGTGTCCGTTCACCCAGTCCGAGATCGGCGAGCTCGAGCGAACGAGCGAGATGCTGGTCTACGTGCCCGCGCAGGTCACGGCCAACGAGATGTGCGCGCAGTTCGGCTTCAGGAGCAACGTCGACTTCGACGCCGATCGCCTGATCCGCTACACGATGACGACCGAGAGCCACTGGTTCGTCGCGTCGACCTCGCCGACGCCGGAGCTCATGTACCGCTCCGCCGTCGCCGCCCGCCGCGTCTTCGAGGACGAGGGGCTGCACGGCATGGACGTGCGCCGCTACCTCGCGTTCGCCGCCGCGTTCCGCCGCCGCTTCGGGCAGCTGCCCGATCAGGTGTACTGGACGTTCCTGCACGGCGGCTCGTACGACCGCAGCGGGATCTCGATCATCGGCTTCGACGCGCACGGCGTCCTCAGCCACCACGGCTGGATGAAGGACTTCAAGGCGAAGTTCGTCGGCTCGCGCTACATCGTGCTCGCGCCGCGCATCGAGGTCCGGCCCGAGACGAGCGAGCTCCCTCGCGCGTACCGCGGCGGTGGACGCTCGGGGCGCGAAGCGGACATGGACTAGCCGATGCGCGCCGTCGCGAGCTACGGGCTGCGCAGCCCGGCGTTCCACGCCGACCCCGCGCCCGTCCTGGCGCAGGCGCGCCGCGACGCGCCCGTCCACTGGGATCCCGAGCTCGGCACGTGGGTGCTCCTGCGCTGGGACGACGTGGCGGCCGCGCTGCGCGACCCGCGGTTCTCCGTCGATCGCGGCGGATCGATCTCCGGGCTCGGCGATCCCGCCGCAGCCGCGGAGCTCGCGTGGTGCAGCGAGCAGGTCCTGCGCTGGATGGTGTTCTCCGATCCGCCGCGGCACACCCGCCTGCGCGCCGCGGTCCACCGCTACTTCGCGAGCACCGCGATCGGCGGCCTGCGCGCCGTGGTCGCGCGCGTCGTCGCCGACGTGATGGCCGAGGTCGTGGGCCGCGGCCGCTGCGACGTCATCGCCGACGTCGCCGTGCCGGTGCCGGCGATCGTCACCGCGCGCATGCTCGGCCTGCCGCTCGCCGACGCCGCCCTGCTCAAGCAGTGGACCGCCGACCTGTTCGCGCTGTTCGGGGCCGGCGTCGCCGGCGCCGAGGTCGTCACCGCCGCGTACCGGAGCCTGCGCGACTGCCACGACTACTTCACCCGCGTCCTCGACGAGCGCCGCCGCCACCCCGGCGACGACCTCGTGAGCGCGCTCCTCGCCGGCGAGGCCGCCGCGCTCGACGACGACGAGCGCATCGGGCTGTGCGCGACGCTGGTCGCGGGCGCGTACGAGACCACGACGCACGTCGTCGGCAACGGCCTCTGGGCGCTCCTCCGCCATCCCGAGCAGCTCGCCCGCGTCCGCCGCGAGCCGGCGCTGGGCGCCAACGCCGTCGAGGAGGCCTTCCGCTGGGACGGGCCGGCGTTCAGCGTCGTGCGCCGCGCCACCGAGGACGTGGCGACCGGCGGCGCGACGATCGCGGCCGGCGACCGCGTCTACTGCCTGCTCTACGCCGCCAACCGTGACCCCGCCCGCCACGACGCCCCCGACGCGTTCGACGTCGCGCGCGCCGACACCCGCCACCTCGGCCTCGGCCACGGCATCCACTTCTGCCTCGGCGCCGCCCTCACCCGCGTCGAGGCGGTCGCGATGCTCGAGGCGCTCGTGGCCCTGCCCGACCTCGCGCTCGACGGCGAGGCCCTGGGCGGCGAGCCGCAGTACGCCGCCAACCTGGCGATCCGCGGCCTCGAGCGCCTGCCGGTCCGCTGGGCGGCCGGCGGCTGACGCGTACGTCTTCACCGCCGGGTCCGGATCCCCATGACGAAGGTCCTGAGCGCCTCGCGCAGGCTGCGGTGCGGCGCCACGTCGGTCAGCGTGACGCCCATGTGCACCATCGTGTGCGCGATGTTCGGGCTCACGCCGGTGAGCAGGCATTGCGCGCCGAGCAGCCGCACCGCCTTGGCCATGCGGATGAAGTGATCGACCGTCTTCGTGTCCATCACCTCGATGCCGGTGATGTCGACGATCGCGCAGCTCGCCCGCTTCTCCATGATCGCGTGGAGGAGGACGTCGGTCATCTGCGCGCTGCGCACGCTGTCGACGATGCCGACGACCGGCAGGCAGAGCACGCCGTCCCAGATCTCGATCACCGGCGTCGACAGCTCGCGGATCGCCGCGCGCTGCTGCTCGATCGTCGCCACCCGCTCCTCGAGCTCGCGCGCGTAGGAGTGGTTGCGATCGCGCTCGACGCGCAGCGACTCGATCATCTCGTTGATCCCGGCGAGCAGCGCCGCGATCGGTCCATCGCCGTTGACCGGCACGCGCCCGTCGAGGTCCCCGTAGGCCACGTTGGAGAGGACCAGGAGGGCGTCGGCCACGCTCTCGAGCAGCGCTCCGTCCTCGGGAGCGACCTCGGTCATGACCAGGTCACCTGATAGCGGACCTCGCGCGGGCCGGGGTTCGCGAGCGACCAGCCCTCCTGCTCGATCTTGACGCCCTTCTTGCCGAGCGCGGCCATGCCGAACTGGATCCAGCCGATCGAGACGATGCCGATGTGATCGTAGCCAGCGACGTCGACGAGGCTCATCCCGATCCGGCCCTTGTCGGCGTCGGACACGTCGACCTCGAAGGCGCCGCCGCGCTGATCGCGCTTCCAGAACTCGGGGACCTTCTTGGCGAAGAGCGTCGGCGTCATGATGCGCATGAGCAGGCGGAGGAACGTGTTGGTCGCCTCCGACGCGATGAACTCGCCGCACGCGACGAGGTCGTCGTAGGCCGCGTCGCCGCCGCGCGCCGCCGCGATCGCCCGGAACAGCGCCGCCGAGTGATCGCGCGGGTACCACTCGCCGGACTCGAAGCTCGCCAGCATCGTGCGCGACGTGGCCGGCATCGCGTCGAGCACGCGCTTCCGGGTCTCGGAGTCGAACTTCGACTCCAGGTAGCGAGCGGTCTGACGCAGGGAGTAACCGCGGATCTGGGCTGTGCTCATGAGGTCTCCTTCGGTTGGCTCAGGCGGTCGCGATCCCGCCGATGTCGGCGACGACGACGCTGGCGTCGTCGTAGCGGCGGCGGTGCAGGGTCATGATCTGGGCGCACGCGTCGGCGGGCCCGAGGTGGCGGACCGAGTCGGGCTCGAGGCGGGTCGAGATCCCGTCGCTCCAGCACAGGAGGCGGTCGGTGCGGTGCAGGCGGCCGACCTGCTCGCGGAACCGGTCGACGCGCGCGTCGTCGGCAGCCGCTGCCCGCTCGTGTCGTCGCCCGGCATCGTCGGCGCGCGCCTCGACGTTGCCGACGCCGCACGCGTCGAGCTCGAACCCGCGAAGCACGCACAGCATCACCGCGGCGCCGCGCGAGCCGCGGAGCTCGGCGTGCAGGCCGTGCATCAGCGTCAGGGCGCGCGTGATCGGCGCCGCTTCGAGGTGGCGCACGGCGCGCGCCGCCACCTTGCCGGCCTCGTGGCCGTGGCCGAGCACGTCGATCACCGCGACGAGGGTGGCGCCCGGCTCGGCGCGGACGACGACGGCGTCGCCGCTCGCGATCTCGCCGTCGGCGGGTCGGCACAGGTACGCGATCGGCGCCTGCCCCGGCGGCGCCTTCACAGATCGACCCCGATCTCGATGCGCGTCCCGCTCGGGCCGGTGGCGATCGCGAAGCGATCGACGAGGCGCTTGGTGCCGAGCAGACCCGCGCCGAGGCCGGTCTTGCTGCGGTACCGGCCGCCCATGATCTCGTCGAGGTTGGGGATGCCGGGCCCCTCGTCGGTCGCGCGGATGGTCAGGCGCGACGTGCGATCGCTCGTGTCGGGCTCGAGCTCGATCTTCCCACCCGGCGTGTACATGTAGATGTTGCGCGCGAGCTCGCTCACCACGGTCGCCACCTTCTGCACGACGACCTGGCGGGCGCCGAGCTGCTCGCACATCGCGCGCGCGGTGAGCCGCGCGTCGGAGATGTCGTCCTCGGCCTTGATCGGGAGCACGCGCGCCGAGGGCGGCTCGCTGGCGAAGGAGCGGGCGAGGTCGGCGAGCACCTCGCTCACGCTCGTGTGCGGCAGGAACAGCCGGAGGCCGCGCTCGATCGAGGGCTGGACCCGGCGCAGGTCGTCGAGGCCGTTGACCGCCCCGAGGTGCGCCTCGCGCAGGGCGCGGGTGAGCACGTTCTGGGCGTTGATCGACGACAGGTGGCGGCCGAGCACGGCCAGGAGCTGCGCGCCGAGCTTGCTCGCCTGTCCCGACCGCGCGCTACTCACCACGGGCGCGCTCCAGCTGGTGGCGTGCCGCGCGCGCGACGAGCGGGTGCTCGTCGAGGCTCAGGCGCTCGAGCTCGTGGAGGACGCGCTCGTCGCGGCTCCGGCCGAGCTGCTCGGCGACGTCGACGCGGACCTCCCACGCGACGTCGGTCGCGGCGTCGAGCAGGATGCGGCGCATCGCCGGCGAGTCGGCGCGGCCC
>JAIOII010000401.1 GCA_019912685.1 Kofleriaceae bacterium | reverse complement strand
CGCCGCGCGCGCCTCGGCCAGGGCGGCGCGGTCATCGAGATCGGCGGGCGCGGCGGTCGGCGGCGGTGACGCGGTCGATGTCCTCGACCGGCGTGGCGTCGGTCCGGGCCCCGGTTTCGCTGAATCCGGCGCGCCCGTCTCCTGACGGGTGCGGCGGATCGATCATCCCGGCGGCGACGGTGTCGTTGGTGAGCGCGTCGACGAGGATGAACGCGCCGGTCGAGCGGCTCGCCGCGTACGCGTCGACGAAGAGCGGCGAGTGGCAGCGCAGCGTCAGCCGGCCGATGTCGTTCAGCTCGAGCCGCGCCGCCGGCGTCGCGGCCAGGGTCTCGGGATCGATGATCGCGTCGATGCGCTCGACGTCGACGCGCGTCGTCCGCGTCGTGTGCTTGAGGACGTACGTGCGGGTCGGGTCGAGCGCCTTCTCCGCCATCCACACGACGCGCGCGTCGAGGCGATCGGTGACCGCCGGGCGCGCGCCGCCGTGGACGAGCATGTCGCCGCGCGAGATGTCGATCTCGTCGGCGAGGCGCAAGGTCACGCTCATCGGCGCGAACGCCTCCTCGATCGGGCCCTCGTAGGTGTCGATCGCGACGACCTTGCTCGCCTT
The DNA here is from genome assembly GCA_019912685.1 of Kofleriaceae bacterium. Taxonomy (GTDB): domain Bacteria; phylum Myxococcota_A; class Polyangia; order Haliangiales; family Haliangiaceae; genus UBA2376. Next base: position 1,995 of record JAIOII010000401.1, on the reverse strand, counting down.
GCCCGACGGCAGCACCACGACCTCGTCGCCCGCGCGCACCACACCCGCCGCGATCTGCCCGGCGAAGCCGCGGTAGTCGAGGCTCGGGCGGATCACGTACTGCACCGGGAAGCGCAGCTCGGGCAAGCCCTCGTGGGACGCGAGCGGCACGCTCTCGAGGTGCTCGAGGAGCGTCGGCCCGTCGTACCAGGGCGCCGCCTCGCCGCGCCGCACGATCTGGTCGCCGTCGAGCGCCGACACCGGCAGGCAGCGCACGTCGGGGATCCCCAGCTTGCCCGCGTGATCCTCGATCGCGCCGGCGATGTCGCGGTACGCGCCCTCGTCCCACGCCACGAGGTCCATCTTGTTGATGCACACGACGAGGTGCGGGATGCCGAGCAAGGCCGCGATGTACGCGTGGCGCCGCGTCTGGGGCAGGACGCCGAGGCGCGCGTCGATCAGGATCACCGCGACGTCCGCGGTCGACGCACCGGTCGCCATGTTGCGCGTGTACTGCACGTGCCCCGGCGTGTCGGCGATGATGAACTTGCGCTTCTCCGTCGAGAAGTAGCGGTACGCGACGTCGATCGTGATCCCCTGCTCGCGCTCCGCCTTGAGCCCGTCGGTGAGCAGCGACAGATCGAGCGCCGCGGTCGAGCCCTGGCCGCGCGTCGCGCCGCGCGCGCTCGCGCGTTGCACCGCCGACAGGTGGTCCTCGTAGACGCGGCCGCTGTCGTGGAGCAGCCGGCCGATCAGCGTCGACTTGCCGTCGTCGACCGAGCCGATGACGACGAAGCGCAACAGCTCCTTGTGCTCGTGACGGCGGAGGTAGCCTTCGACGTCGCGCGCGATGTGTTCCTGCTCGGCGAGATACATCTCAGAAGTAGCCTTCGCGCTTCTTCACTTCCATCGAGCCGTCCTCGTCGTGATCGATGAGGCGGCCCTGGCGCTCGCTGTGACGGGCGAGCAGCATCTCCTGGATGATCTGGGGCAAGGTCGTCGCGCTGCTCTCGATCGCGCCCGACAGCGGGTAGCAGCCGAGCGTCCGGAAGCGCACGACCACGTCGCGCGGCGTCTCGCCCGGCTCGAGCCGCATGCGCTCGTCGTCGACCATGATGAGCGTGCCGTCGCGCTCGACCACCGGCCGCGGCGCGGCGAAGTAGAGCGGCACGATCGGGATGTTCTCGAGCCAGATGTACTGCCAGACGTCGAGCTCGGTCCAGTTCGACAGCGGGAAGGCGCGGATGGTCTCGCCCTTCTTCACCTTGCCGTTGTAGAGGTTCCACAGCTCGGGGCGCTGGTTCTTGGGATCCCACTGCCCGTGGCGATCGCGGAACGAGTAGATGCGCTCCTTGGCCCGCGACCGCTCCTCGTCGCGGCGCGCGCCGCCGAACGCGGCGTCGTACCCGCCCTCGCGCAGCGCCTCGAGGAGCGCGTGCGTCTTCATCACCTGCGTGTACTTGTTGCTGCCGTGATCGAACGGGTTGATGCCGTCGGCGATCGCGCGCTGGTTGGTATGGACGCGGAGGTCGAACCCGTGCTCGCGGCAGAAGCGATCGCGGAACTCGATCATCGCCTTGAACTTCCACGTCGTGTCGATGTGGAGGAGCGGGAAGGGGAGCGGCGCCGGCGCGAACGCCTTCTGCGCCAGCCGCACCATCACCGAGCTGTCCTTGCCGATCGAGTAGAGCATCACCGGCCGGTCGAACTCGGCCGCGACCTCGCGCAGGATGTGGATGCTCTCGGCCTCGAGCTGGCGCAGGTGCGTCAGCCGTCGCGGCGAGACGGCGGGCGGGGTGGGCAGGACCTGGGCCGTGGCTTGCATCCGTTATAACGGATACCGGTCTGCCCGCCCCGTGTCAACGATGAAAGACATTCATCCGCGATGACGGACGCCGCCGTCGGCTACGCTGCGACCGTGCGTCGGAACGTGCGCTGCGGCCTCGCGCTGGTCATCGCCCTGGTGGCTGCGTGTCATCGCTCGCCGCCGCCGACGCCGGCGGCCGGGCCCGAGCC
>JAIOII010000400.1 GCA_019912685.1 Kofleriaceae bacterium | reverse complement strand
CCCCGGCGGCGCGCCGGGCGGGTACCCGTTCCAGCCCTATCCCGGCGGACCGCCGCAGAGCTTCACCAAGCAGATGCAGGCGCTCGTCGAGCTCGACGAGATCCCCGCGCACTACAAGCTCGGCTCGCCGGGCCGGAGCTGGCTCCTGCGCGCGCTCCTCGCGCTCGTCATCGTCGCCGGCGGCGTCGCGATCGCGCTCCTGATCGTGCGCTCGAGCGAGGAGACCGCGATCGACGCGTCGCTCCTCATCGACTCGACGCCGCCCGGCGCGACGGTGACCGTCGACGGCACCGTCCTGCCCGACAAGACGCCCGCGCGCTTCGCGACGGCGCCCGGCGCCCGCCACGAGATCCTCGTCGAGCTCGCCGGCCACAAGCCGCACAAGGACGCGGTGCTCGTGCCCGACGGCGGCGGCCAGCTCCGCGTGTTCGCGTTCCTGCCCGCGATCACCGTGAAGCTCCGCGTCGTCACGACGCCCTCGGGCGCCGACGTCTACTTCGGCGAGCAGCTCAAGGGGCGCACGCCGCTCGAGCTCTCGGACCTGGACCCCGGATCCGCGCGCGAGATCGAGGTGCGGCTCAAGGATTACCCGCCCGAGAAGCGCACGCTCACCTGGGACGGCAAGACCGAGCAGACCGTCGAGATCCGGTTCAAGAAGTAGTAGGCTGCGGATCCCATGACGGCTCCGGCAAGGCGCGAAGGTATCGTCAGCGAGATCTCCACTCTCCTCGGTCGCGGGACCACGTTCGAGGGCAAGCTGACGTTCGAGGGGACGGTCCGCATCGACGGCAAGCTCAAGGGCACGGTGTTCTCCGACGACGTCCTCATCATCGGTGAGGGCGCGACCGTCGAGGCCGACATCGACATCGGCGAGATCATCATCCAGGGCACGCTGATCGGGAACGTCCACGCCAAGCGCGGCATCGAGGTGCTCGCGCCCGGGCGCGTGAAGGGCGACCTGCACACGCCGTCGCTCCAGATCGAGAAGGGCGTCATCTTCGAGGGCCGCTCCTTCATGGAGGGCATCGTCGCGGGGACCGGCGCCGCCGCGAGCGGCGGCAAGGCAGCCTCTCCGGCGCCCGTGGCGTCCGTCGGCGCCATGCCTCCGGCCAAGCCCGAGCCCGCGAAGCCCCTCAAGTAACCGAAGCCGCCCCACGATCCGGTACCATCGCGGGGTGGGGCGCATTGCGGCGATCGCCGCGCTGATCATCCTTTCGTTCGCGGGGGTGGCCGAGGCCGGGCGCGTCGTCGTGGCCGAGACCTACGCCGAGTCGGATCTCGCCGACGAGGCCGGCGGCTTCACCATGCTCCTGCGCGCGGCGCTCGACACGCCGGGGCGGCCGGTCGTCGCCAGCCACGAGCTGAAGGGCGTGGTGGTCGATCTCGACCGCGCTGCGGCGGTGATGCAGCAGCTCGACGGCGACGCGCTGGTCGCCTGCGATCTCGAGCGCGAGGGCACCGGGCTGCGGGTCTCGGTCATCGCGATCGGACGCGACGGCGAGGTCGCGGCCGCGGGCGCGGTCTCGGCCGGGGACGGCGATCTCGCGCGGCTCGTCGCCGAGGCCGTGCGCGTCGCGGCGCCCGTCGTGGGCGCCGACGCCGCGGTCCCGCAG
>JAIOII010000399.1 GCA_019912685.1 Kofleriaceae bacterium | reverse complement strand
TAGTCGCGCAGCGCCCGCACGTTCCCGCCCGAGCTGGTGAGCCGCGTCGAGGACGACGACCGGGCGCTGCGCGACTACGTCCGCGCGCGCCGCCACCTGTTCGCGCCGCTCGACGAGCTCGAGGCGGCGCGCGACGCGCTGGCCGAGAAGCTCGAGCGCGAGAAGCTCCTCGCCAACCCGCTCTACCTCTCGATCGAGGAGGAGCCCGAGGACACGAGCGCGGCGCAGCTCGAGGAGCTGCGCGCGAGGCGCCGCGAGGCCGAGGCCCGGCTCGATCGCTCGGGCTTCGTCTCCGCCGACGGCGAGACCCAGCTCGTCGTCCTGCGCACGCCGTTCGCCAAGACCGACGTCGAGAAGAGCCGCCGGCTCCACGACCTGCTCGTGCGCGAGCGCGCGCAGGTGCTGGCGAAGGCCGGCGGCGGCGTCGACGTCGGCTTCGCCGGCGGCACGGAGGTCACGCTCACCGAGCACGACTCGCTCCGCCGCGGCATCGTCCTGTCGAGCGTCGTGACCGCGCTGCTCGTCGGGATCGTGCTCGTCGGCTACCTGCGCAGCCTGCGGATGCTGCTCGTCCTCGGCGGCACGCTCCTCGGCGCGACCACGATCTCGTTCGGCGTCGCGGTCTTCACCGTCGGCTCGCTCAACGCGGCGACCGCGTTCCTCGGCGCGATCATCGCGGGCAACGGCGTCAACTACGGCATCCTGCTCATCGCGCGCTACCTCGAGGAGCGGCGCCGCCATCTGCCCGAGCTCGCGATGGCGCACGCGATCGCCGGCACGCTGCGCCCGACGCTCGTCGCCTCGCTCGGCGCCGCGATCGCGTACGGCTCGCTCGCCGCGACGGCGTTCCGTGGCTTCTCCGACTTCGCCGTGATCGGCGCGGTGGGCATGCTCGTGTGCTGGGCGGCGTCGTACAGCGTCCTGCCCGCGCTCGTCCTCCGCGTCGTGCCGGGCGCGCGCATGGGCCGAGCGTCACCGGTGCTCGGCGGCGTCCTCGCGCGCGTGCTCGGCTTCCGCCGGCCGTACCACGTGCTCGCGGTCGCCGGCGTGCTCGCCGCCGGCGCCGGCTGGGTGACCTACCGCTACATCGCCGCCGATCCGTTCGAGTACAACATTCGCAACCTCCGCTCCGCCGGCCCGGACGCGATCGCCGCGCGCGAGTGGATGCACCGGAGCGACGTCGCGTTCGGCAAGGGCATCGGCGGCCAGACCTACATGGCCGTCGACACGCTCGACGAGGTGCGCCAGGTCGTGCGCGCGCTCGATCGCGTCGAGCGGCCGTGGGAGCCGCCCGCGATCGGCCGCGTGCGCTCGATCCTCGAGGTCATCCCCGACCAGCAAGCGGAGAAGCTCGCCGTCCTCGCCGAGATCCGCACGCTCCTCGACGACGACGCGCTGGCGGCGCTCGACGACGACGCGCGCGACGAGCTCCTCGCGCTCCGCCCGCCCGACGACCTCGCCGCGATCACGCCCGAGCGCCTGCCGGCCGAGCTCGTCGACAACCTGCGCGAGCGCGACGGCCGCGTCGGCCTGATCGTCGGCATCCGGCCGGACCTCACGCTCGACGAGTGGAACGGCAAGGACCTCCTCCGCTTCGCGAGCACCGTGCGCCGCGTCCACCTCGACGACGGCCGGCCGGTCACGGTCTCGGGCTCGAGCGTCGTCTTCGCCGACATCCTCGACGCGATCCAGCACGACGGCCTGCGCGTCACCGCGGTCGCCGCCCTCGGCCTCGTCGTGATGGTGCTGCTCGTCGTGGGCTTCGACGTGCGCGCCGCCGCCGTTCTCGTCGCGACCGCCGCCGGCGGCCTCGGCATGGTCGCCGCGTGCGCGCTCGCCGGCGTGAAGGTGAACTTCCTCGACTTCGTCGCCCTGCCGATCACGCTCGGCCTCGGCGTCGACTACGCGATCAACGTCGCGCACCGCCACCGCGAGGGCGGCGACCCGGCCGAGACCCTGCGCACGTCGGGCAGCGCCGTCTTCGTCTGCTCGCTGACCACCATCATCGGCTACGGCTCGCTGCTCGCGTCGGAGAACCTCGCGATCCGCGGCTTCGGGCTCGCGTCGCTCATCGGCGAGGTCTCGTGCCTCGTCACGGCGCTCGTCCTGGTGCCGGCGATCGTGTCGCTGCCGCAGCGCCGCGCCGGCGCCCCGGCGGCGTCAGCTGACCGAGCGCATGGGCGGCTGGGCGGCGTCGAAGCAGCGTAGGAACCACTCGCTGGCGAGCCGCGCCACGCGATCGAGCGCGCCGGGCTCCTCGAACAGGTGCGTCGCGCCCGGCACCACCTCGAGCTGACACTCGGCGCGCATCGCCATCTGCGCCCGCCGGTTGAGGATGAGGACGTCGCTGTCGCTGCCCCCGACGACGAGCAAGGTCGGCGCCTTCACCTCCGCCAGCGACGTCGCCGCAAGATCCGGGCGCCCGCCCCGCGAGACGATCGCGGCGATGCGCGTCGGGTCGTGGGCGGCGGCGATGAGCGCCGCCGCGGCGCCGGTGCTGGCGCCGAAGTAGCCGATCGGCAGCGGCGCGTGCGCCGGCAGCGTCGTCAGCCAGCGGGTGACGCCGACGAGGCGGCGGGCGAGGAGGTCGACGTCGAAGCGCAGGTGGCGCGTGAGGCGCTCGCTGCGCTCCTCCTCGAGCGTGAGCAGGTCGACGAGCAGGGTCGACAGGCCGCGGCTCTGCAGCGTCCGAGCGACGTGGCGGTTGCGCGGGCTGAAGCGGCCCGAGCCGCTGCCGTGGGCGAACACGACGGTGCCGTGACTCCGGTCCACGGTCGCGAGGTCGCCTTCGATGGTCGTGTCGCCGGTGGGGATCGAGAATGTCTCGTGCATGACGGCTCCTTCCTCCTCAGACGCCGCTCGGGTAGGTCTCCGGCAGCTCGCCGCGCTCCCATCCCGCGGTGCGCTCCATCGGCTCGATCGCTCGGGTCTCGTCGATGTGGATCACCGCATCGAACTGCGCCGGGAGGCGCGCGCGGAAGTAGTGGCTCGTGCGCTCGGTGTCCGGCCGGTAGATGACGCCGATCGCGCGCTCGAGCCGTGGCTCGTGCAGTCCGCCCGCGGCCTCGCCGAGGTCGCGCAGCAGGAGGAGGAAGCTCGAGAGGCCGGTGCGATGGAAGAGCTCCTCGTAGCTGCCGACGAGCGCCGGGCGCACGTTCTTGCGCTCGGCCGGGCCGCCCCACGCGGAGGCCGCGGTCACCGTGCCGGCGTACGTCGTGAACCCGACGAGCACGGTGTCGTGCGGGTGGCGCTGCCGGCAGAGCTGGCCGAGATCGAGCTCGCCGACCTCGCCGAGCAGCGTCGCGCGCGCGTCGCCGACGTGCGAGTTGTGCGCCCAGACCACGATCTTCGCCGGCGCGCGCTCGCGGCCGAGGTGGATCAGGAGCGCGTCGAGCGTGTCGGCCATGTGCGTGTCGCGCAGGTTCCACGAGGCGACCTGGCCGCCGAACATCGTGCGGTAGTACGCCTCGGCGGCGGCGACGACGCGCGCGTTCTGCTCGGCGGCGAAGCGCTCGTCGATCGCGACGAGGCCGTCGCGCTCCAGGCGCTCGGCGCGCAGGCGCTGCAGCTCGCGCAGCTGCGCGACCACCTCGCGCTCGCACGACTCCTCGAGCCCGAAGCCCGTGGCGTGACCGTAGCGCTCGGGATCGGGGCCGAACTGGTCGAAGCACACGTAGCGCTCGCGCGCGCGGCGCGCGGCGTCCGGGTCGGTGCGGTCGAGGTAGTCGAGCACCGCCTCGATCGAGCCGTGCAGGCTGTAGAGGTCGAGGCCGTAGAAGCCGATCTTCTCGCGCGCCGGGACGTGGTCGTTGTGCGCGCGCAGCCAGCCGACGAAGTCGAGGACGTCGGCGTTGCGCCACATCCACTGCGGGAAGCGGCGGAAGTCGTCGAGCGCCTCGGCCGCGTCCTGGTCGTCACCCTCGCCGCGCACGTACCGATTGACGCGGTACGTGTCGGGCCAGTCGCCCTCGATCGCGACCGCGCCGAAGCCGCGCTCGCGGATGAGCCGCTTCGTCAGCTCGGCTCGCAGCTCGTAGAACTCGTGCGTCCCGTGCGTCGCCTCGCCGATGAGCACGCAGCGCGCGTCGCCGACGAGCTCGAGGATCGGATCGAAGTCGGCGGGTGTGCCGGTGAGCCGCGCCGCGGTGTGGACGATGCCGTCGATGAGGACCGGCACCTGCGACACGGTCGGCGCCGGGGTGGGACGTCGGCCGTTGGCGGCGGCGAGGAGCGCGTGGACCTCGCCGTCGTCGGTCTGCTCGAACGACTCGTACCAGACGCCGACGGCGCCGAGCTCTTCGGGCCGGGAGGCGCAGACCACGTCGTCGGCGACGTCGGCCATCTCGCGGCAGGTGTCGGCCGCGCCGACGGGGACGGCGACGACGATCGCGCGCACGGCGCGCTTGCGCAGGGACGCGACCGCGGCGCGCATCGTGGCGCCGGTGGCGAGCCCGTCGTCGACGAGGAGCACGGTCTTCCCGGTGACGTCGGCGGGCGGGCGGGCGCCGCGGTACGTGCGCTCGCGGCGCTCGAGCTCGCGCTGCTCGGCGGCGGCGACGTCGGCGATCACCCGCTGCGGGATGCGCAGCCGCGTGATGACGTGGTCGTTCGTGACCTGGACGCCGCCGCTCGCGATCGCGCCCATCGCCAGCTCGTCGTGGCCGGGGACGCCGAGCTTGCGCACGACGAGGATGTCGAGCGCCGCATGGATCCGGCGCGCGACCTCGAAGGCGACCGGCACGCCGCCGCGCGGGAGGGCGAGCACCACGACGTCGTCGCGGTCGCGATACCGTTCGAGCGTCCTCGCCAGCACCTCGCCTGCGTGTCGTCGGTTCCTGTAGCGCACCGGTGCCTCCTCGCGCGCAGTGGTGCAAGGCCAGTGCCCCTCGTCACGCGCCGGTTACGGCGTCGTCGATGATCCGCGACCGATGTCGCCGTGGCGCGTCCGCGCACAGTGCGCCGCCGATCGACAGCGCGCGCGCACCAACTGCGCGCGACCACGGAATCCGAGCGTGGCCAGCGGATTGCACCGTGACCTCGTCAGGAGAGGATGACCATGAGCGCGAGTTTCCTGCTGGTGGCCTCCTTCGTCGCGACCGGCGTGCTCCTGGGCACGGTCGTCGCGCGTCTCGAAGCTCCGCCGGATGGAGTAGGCTCGCCGGTGATGCGCTACCTGCACACGATGATCCGCGTGAAGGACCTCGACGCCGCGCTGCGTTTCTTCTGTGACGGGCTCGGGTTGCGCGAGATCCGCCGCCGCGACAACGACGCCGGTCGCTACACGCTCGTGTTCCTCGGCATGGAGCACGGCGACTCGCCGCAGCTCGAGCTCACGTACAACTGGGATCAGCAGGAGCCGTACACCGGCGGCCGCAATTTCGGCCACGTCGCGTACGAGGTCGAGGACATCTACGCAGCGTGTCAACGCCTCCTCGACATGGGCTACACGATCAGCCGCCCGCCGCGCGACGGCCACATGGCCTTCGTGCGCTCGCCGGACCTCATCTCCGTGGAGCTCCTCCAGCGCGGCCCCTCGCTCCCGCCCGCCGAGCCGTGGAAGTCGATGGGGAACACGGGGGAGTGGTGATCCTGAAGTCCTGTCGAGTCAGCGTGCCCACCACGCAAGGAAGGCATCAGACGTCAGGCCTGATGATTTCAACACAACTCGTAGGCCTCCACCGGCGCGGCCTCCAAGGCGAGGGCCGTGGTCAGGCGGAGCGCCGCATCATCGAACGGCCCCTCGGAGCACCGCGATCCCCGCGACGTCCTCCATGACGCCAGCGCCGCGCGCAGCCGCGCCTCGAAGGTGGTCGCGGGAGCACCGGCGCTGTCAGCCAAGGCGCGGCAGGTCTCGCCCGCGCCGAAGCCCATGCCCCGCATCGCGAGCGTGACCTCGCGATCCAGCTCGACCGCAGCGTCCGGCTCGGCGTCTTCCGCGCATGCGTCGCCGGCGCGCTGGCGGTGCGCGACCTCCCTCTTCGCGTCGACGTGAACGGTGATCGGCTCGTCCGCATCGCTCGCCATGGTCTCGGCGGTCTCCTCGCGCGCCAGCGGGCTCGCGGCGGCGCGCCGCGCGCGTGCCTGCGCGCGCTTCTCGCGCATGAAGTCCTTTCCGAGGATCCGCTCGGCCTCGTACTGGTTATGGGGGCGGCAGAGGATGCGAGTCCCCTCGACGGTCGGCTGACCACCGCGGCACACGAGCGTCCGGTGATCGAGCTCGAGGAACCCGCGCTCGGTGCAGCGCACGCCCTCGTCACTGACAAACGCGCACTGCTCACCGTCCCGCTCGCTGACCACCCGCCGGACCTCGTTGGGCACGCACCGAGGATCGGCGTCCGCGCTCCGCGCCTTCGCCGCCCGCGGCCGTGACGTCTTGCCGAACTTCTCCTTCTCGAGCTTTGCCAGCAGCGCATCGAGCGCCCGGTCGAGGACCACCTCGAGGTCGCCGCTCGGATTCCGGTGCCGCAGGAGCGCCTGCGCGCGCAGGAGCTTGTCCCTCGTCGCCTCGCCGATCGTGACCTGGAGCCCGTACCGGTC
>JAIOII010000398.1 GCA_019912685.1 Kofleriaceae bacterium | reverse complement strand
CCGCCTCGACGCTGCGGCCGCGGGCGACGTCGACGGGCGAGAAGGAGAGCGCCGCGCGCGCCTGGATGTCGCGCCAGGCCGCCGCGTCGGGCTCGACGAGCTCGCCGCCGGGCGGGACGCGCAGCGCCTGGAGCTCGACCTCCGGCGAGTAGAGGAGCACCGCGGTCGAGGCGGCCTCAGCGCGGAGCCGCCGGCACGTCGCCGAGCGCGCCTCGGCGGCGGCGACGGCGGGCACGATCAGGACAGCGAGCGAAGCGAAGAGAAGTTGGTACCGCAACGATGACACGTCGCGCTCCAGATAGCGTCACGAACGTGCGGTGCAACCGGCAGAGTGCAGCACTTCGCTGCCGACGTGAGATTCATCATCCGTCGATGATCGATCTGTGCCATTCCTGCGCAACGAATGGATCCAATCCGCAACCTCACCGCGCTCGCGGTGCTCGTCGTGGGGATGTGCGCAGGTTCGGCGCAGGCTCAGATCGTCAACGTCCAGGCGCTCATCGGTGACGAGCCCGAGGAGGGGTTCTCGGGCTCGGTCGAGGCCGGCGCCGACTACCGCCGCGGCAACATCGATCTCCTCCTGGCCCGGGCCGCGGCCACGGCGCGCTATCGCCGGGGCGACGACATCGTCTTCGCGATCGTGAAGAGCGAGTACGGCCGCACCGGCGAGCCGAGCGCGACGTTCGTGAAGAAGGTCTTCGAGCACGTCCGGTACCGCCACGTGCTGACGCCGATCCTGACCGCGGAGGCGTTCGCGCAGCACGAGGGCGATCGCTTCCGCCGCCTGCGCGTGCGCGCGCTCGTCGGCGCCGGGCCGCGGGCGCGCATCGCCCACGGCGAGGGCTGGTCGCTGCACGGGGGCGCCGCCTACATGTTCGAGCACGAGCAGCTGAGCGAGGACGCGCTCGCCGAGGCGGGCGAGCGGTCGAACGCGCACCGGCTGTCCGCGTACCTGGTCGGGCACGTCGAGGTCAACGAGCACGTGACCGCGTCGGCGACGTTCTACGTCCAGCCCCGGCTCGACCGCGCCAGCGACGTGCGGCTCCTGGGCGAGGCGGCGCTCGCCACCGCGCTCTCGACGCACCTCACGTTCAAGACCGCGCTCGTCGTCGCGCACGACTCCGAGCCGCCGCCGGCGATCGAGGGCACGGACGTCAGCGTGCAGAGCACGCTCGGCGCGAAGTTCTGACGCGCGCGGCGTCCCGGGCCTCGCCGGCATGTCGGCGAGATCGACAGTGAACGTCGATATTTCGAAATGGACGACAGGGCCAGCCGGCACCACCATGCACCTGTGACCCGCTTCACTGCCATCGGACCGCGCGACCTCCCGACGCTGCCAGCGCTGCAGCGGCTGTCGCCTGCGACGCGCGCCGAGATGGTTCGGGTCGCGCACGTCCTGCCGTTCCGCGCCAACCGCTACGTCGTCGACGAGCTCATCGACTGGACGCGCGTGCCGGACGATCCGATGTTCCAGCTCACCTTCCCCCAGCCCGACATGCTGGCGGCCTCCGATCGCGCGCGGCTCGCGCAGGCGGAGGCGACCGGCGACCCGGCGATGCTGGCCGCCACGGTGCGCGCGATCCAGCGCCGCCTGAACCCGCACCCCGCCGGCCAGACCTCGCTGAACGTGCCGACGCTGAACGGCCAGCCGCTGACCGGCCTCCAGCACAAGTACCGCGAGACCGTCCTCTTCTTCCCCGCCCAGGGCCAGACCTGCCACGCGTACTGCAGCTACTGCTTCCGCTGGCCGCAGTTCGTCGGGCTCGACGACCTCAAGTTCGCGACCCGCGAGACCGACGAGCTCGTCACCTACCTCCGCGCCCACCCGGGGGTCACGAGCGTGCTCGTGACCGGCGGCGATCCGATGATCATGCGCGCGCCGCTCCTGCGCCGCTACCTCGAGCCGCTGCTCGACGTGCCATCGCTCGCCAGCATCCGCATCGGCACCAAGTCGGTCGCCTACTGGCCGCACCGGTTCGTCGAGGACGAGGACGCCGATGACGTCCTGCGGCTCTTCGAGCAGGTCACGCGCCGCGGCAAGACGCTCGCGCTGATGGCGCACTACAGCCACCCGCGCGAGCTCGCGACCCCGACCGCGCGCCGCGCCCTCGCGCGGATCCTCGAGACCGGCGCCGTCGTGCGCTGCCAGGCGCCGCTCATCCGCCACGTCAACGACGACCCGCGGGTGTGGAGCGAGCTGTGGCGCACCGAGGTCCAGCTCGGCGCGGTGCCGTACTACATGTTCGTCGCGCGCGACACCGGCGCCCGCCGCTACTTCGAGGTGCCGCTGGCGCGGGCCTGGCAGATCTATCGCGACGCGGTGTCGTCGGTGTCGGGGCTGGCGCGCACGGTGCGCGGACCGTCGATGAGCGCGACGCCGGGCAAGGTCGTGATCGACGGCATCGCCGACATCCGCGGCGAGCAGGTGTTCGCGCTGCGCTTGCTCCAGGCGCGTGACCCGGCGTGGGTGGGGCGACCGTTCTTCGCGAAGCTCGACCGGGCGGCCGCGTGGTTCGACGAGCTGCGGCCGGCGTTCGACGAGCCGCGCTGGTTCTTCGAGGAGGAGGAGGAGGACGAGGACAAGCCGACGCGGCGCGGGCGGCTGTTGCCGGTGATCGAGGGCGCCGCGTGACGCCGCACGTGAAGATCGACGCGCGCGTCGCCGGCCTGCCGGTGTCGCCGACCCTGGCCGGCGACGCGCGCGTCGATCTTCACGTGCGGCGTCACGCGGCGCCCTCGATCACCGGCAACAGCCGCCCGCGCCGCGTCGGCTTGTCCTCG
>JAIOII010000397.1 GCA_019912685.1 Kofleriaceae bacterium | reverse complement strand
GTCGTGCAGCGCCTCGTACGCGAGGCCGGGCCGGATCGCCGCGCAGATCGCCTGCTGCAGCCGGTCGACGCCGTCGACGAGCCCGGCGAACAGCGCCGCGCCCGCGCCCGTGCCCCGCACCCACGTGCGCGTGATGTCGCTGCCGTACCCGAGGCACGACGCGCCGGCGTCGACGAGCAGCGAGTCGGCGTCGACCGGCGGCGCGACCTTCGCGTAGTGCACGTGATGGAGCACCGCCGCGTGCGCGCCGCGCGCGACGATGTTCTTGTACGGCGTCTCGGCGTCGTCCTGATCGCTCGCCGCGAGGTACGCGAGGTGGAGCGCCAGCTCGGACGGCGCGTCGGCGGCGAAGCGCTCGGCGGCGGCGCAGTGCCCGCGAACCGCGCGGCGCGTCGCCTCGGCGAGGCACGCGATCTCGTACGCGGTCTTGCGCGTGCGCGTCGCGTCGAGCGACGCGACCACCTCGGGCGGGTTGATCGGACCCGGCGCGGCGAACGGGAGCTCCCCCGAGGCGATCACGGCGACCTTGCCCGCCGGCAGGTGCGCCGCGGCATCGGCGGGCGTCTTGACCTCGATCACGTCGAAGCCCGACCAGAAGTGGCTCGACTCGGCCGAAGGCGGCGTCTCCCAGAAATCTTCGGTCACGACTCGTACCAGGCGGGGGCGTGCGCCGGCGCGCACCACCAGGACGGCGTCGGGCTCGGGCAACGGCAACCAGTGCGCGAACGCCGGCGTGGTGACCAGCGGGCGGTGCTGATCGTCGAACCGGTTCTTCAGCGCGGGCGCGCCCGCAGCCAGCACCACGGCGTCGAGACCGTGACGCGCAAGGACTGCGTCATACGCTGCCGACAGCGTCGTCAGGTGCTCGGGATACAGGGCGGCAAGCTCGGGCATCATGCGCGGGTGGGAGGTTAGCAGCCCTCCTACCGGGGTGATGGTGCATGCGGCGCGAACCCGCTACCGTGAATGGGCCATGGCGGCGCAAGCCGAGGACGACGCGATCGTGGAGCTGCTCGCGACGGGCAGCACCAGCGGGCTGACCGCGGTCGATCGGGCGCGCCACGGCGACGCCGAGTCGGTGCGCCTGCTCGTGATCGCCGGCGACGCGCGCGTGAACGACACGGTCGACGTGCTCGGCTACTCGGTGACGAGCGCGGTGCCCGAGGAGATGCTCGGCGAGCTCGCCTTGCGCCACTTCCACGCCGTCGTCCTCGACGCCGACGGCCTCGGTGCCTCCGCCGAGCGCGTGATGGACGCCCTCACCCGCGCGACGCCGTCGACGCCGGCGCTCGTCGTCGAGAGCGGCGCGGACGAGGCGCGGGCGCGCGCCTGGCTCGAGCGCGGCGCCGACGATCACATCGCGCGCGCGGCTGCGTCGCCGTCTGGAACACGCCGATCGGCTCGCCGCGATCGGCACGCTGGCCGCGGGCGTCGCGCACGAGGTCAACAACCCGGCGGCGTACGTGCTCATGAACCTGAAGACCTGCCGCGAGCACATCGCCGAGCTGCGGCGCGAGGTCGGCGGGCCGAACGAGCTGTTCGACGAGATCGCCGAGATGCTCGACGACAACCTGCGCGGCGTCGAGCGCATCGTCGCGATCGTCCAGTCGCTGCGCAGCTACGCGCGCACCGAGCCGGACGAGGTCGTCGCCGTCGACCTCGCGGCCGTGTGCAAGGACGCGCACGCGCTGATCGGCAACCAGCTACGTCATCGCGCCCGGCTGCGCGTCGAGCTCGCGCCGGTGCCGCCGATCACGGCCGACCCGCGCAAGCTGAGCCAGGTCGTCGTCAACCTCCTGGTGAACGCCGCCGACGCGTGCGAGGCCGGCAAGGAGGACGGGCGGGAGCCGGAGATCGTCCTGCGCTGCAGCTCGCGCGACGGCCGCGTGGAGCTGACGGTGAGCGACACCGGCGTCGGCATCCCGGCGGCGCACCGTGCGCGCATCTACGATCCGTTCTTCACGACCAAGCCGCGCGGCACCGGCTCCGGGCTCGGCCTGTCGATCGTGCGCGACATCGTCGAGCGGTTCGGCGGGCGCATCTCGGTCGAGAGCACCGACGGGCGCGGCAGCACGTTCACCGTCGCCTTCCCGGTGGAGGTGCGCGCGCGGGCGGCGCGGCCGCCGCAGCAGATCACGGCGCCGCCGACGCGCGGCACCGTGCTCATCATCGACGACGAGGTCCCGCTCACGAGCGCGCTGCGCCGCCAGCTGCGCGCGTACCACGACGTCAGCGTCATCAACGATGGCGCGGCCGGGCTCGCCGCGGTGCTGCGCCAGGACTACGACGTCATCCTGTGCGACATCATGATGCCGGGCACCGACGGGCTCGTCGTGCTCGAGACCCTGCGCCGCAACCGGCCGGAGGTGGTGTCCCGGCTCGTGCTCATGACGGCCGGCGTGTGCGCCGATCCGATGCGCGAGCGCGTGCTGTCGGCGGGCGGTCAGCTCCTCGACAAGCCGGTGCCGCTCGAGACGCTGCTCGCGATGATCGACGGCGTCAGGCAGCGGCGCGAAGCTTCGTCCCGCTGAGCTCGGCGGGCTTGCGCAGCGCCTTCGGCGAGAGGAACGCGATGCGGCGGATGAGCGCGTCGACGACGCGCGTCGGCGTGATCGCGAGGAGCGCGAAGACGAAGCCGCCGTACCAGGGCGCGACGTAGCGGGCGGCCGGCCGGCGACGCTTGATCGCCTTGTGGATCGCGCGCGCGACGACCTGCGGCCCGACGGCGGTCGCCATCATGCGGCGCTCGAGCGTCTTCGCGCGCGCGATCGCGGCGCCGTAGACCGTGTCCTGGTACTGGTCGACGGGCGCCATCGACGTCCCGGCGAAGTTGGTGTGGATCGCGCCCGGCTCGATGACGACGACGTCGATGCCGAACGGGCGCAGCTCGTAGCGGAGGGCGTCGGACAGCGACTCGACCGCGTACTTCGTCGAGTTGTACGCGCCCATGAACGGGAACGTGATCTTGCCGCCCATGCTCGAGACGTTCACGACGCGGCCGGCGCCGCGCTCGCGCATGCGCGGGACGAACGCGCGCGTGACCGCCATGAGACCGAAGACGTTGGTGTCGTACTGCTTGCGGAGGGCGCCGTCGGAGATCTCGGTGAGCGGACCGACGAGGCCGTAGCCCGCGTTGTTGACGAGCGCGTCGACGCCGCGCCCGCTGGTGAGGAGATCGACCTCGGCGACGGCGGCGGCGATCGACGCCGGGCTGGTGACGTCGAGGAGCGCCGTGTCGAGGCGCGCAGCTTGTCGAGCTCGGCGGCGCGGCGGCCGGTGGCGATCACGTGGTAGCCGGCGCGCGCCAGGTGGAGCGCGGTCTCGCGGCCGATGCCGGCGGTGGCGCCGGTGATGAGGACGGTCTTGGCGAGGTTGGTCGACATGCGGGTCTCCTGGTCACGAGAGAATGAACATTCATTCCGATGGAGAAAAAAGTGCAACGAACATGCGTGGTTGGCGCATGATCAGACGCGAATGGCTTCCCAGACGCACTGCTCGGCGGTGGTCCACGCCGGGTCGTCCAGGACGAGGCCGCACTCGGTGGAGCGGCGCACGAGACCGATGAAGGCGCCCATCACGATCCCGACGAGCAGCATCGGATCGACGGCGCGGATGTCGCCGCGCGCCTGCGCCTGCGCGATGAACCCGAGGCCGAACTGCGTGATGCGCTCCTCGAGCGCCTTCGAGTCGGCGTCGAGGTACGACTGGTGGTTGTGCAGCTCGAGGAAGGCGAAGCCGAGCGGCTCCTCCTTCGCGTAGGCGGCCATGCGGCGCCAGAGCGTGCCGAACTGCTCGCGCGCCGACGCTGCGACGGGGAAGTCGCGCAGGATGCGAGCGAGGAGCCGCGACTTCTGCTGCTGGTAGAGCTCGTTGACCAGCGCTTCCTTGGAGGCGAAGTAGCGGTAGATCGTGCCGGCGCCGACGCCGGCGCGCTCGGCGACCTCGGGCACGGCGGTGCCGTGGAAGCCGCGCTCGACGAACAGCTCGAGCGCGGCCTGGAGGATCGCCTCGCGCTTGTCGGCGCCGCGCTCGGTCGTCGGTGCGGGGCGACGCGCGGTGGAGGGAGCGTGGGCGCGGGCGCGGGGGCTCATGGGCGGGAACGAGGGAATGAATATTCATTCCGGTCCGCGAAGGCAAGCCCTGTTTTCGAGCGATCTCTCAAGCCATCGCGATGCCTCAGGAATATCGGTCGTTCCGCCAGGGATAGGCGGTGTTCGAGTAGCCGCGCTCCTCCCAGAAGCCGAGCTTGTCCTCGCGCATGAGCTCGATGCGCGTCACCCACTTGGCGCCTTTCCAGGCGTAGAGCTGCGGCGTGATCACGCGGCACGGGCCGCCGTGCTCGACCGCGAGCGGCGCGCCGTCGACGGTGTGGGCGAGGAGGACGTCGGGCTTGAGCGCCTCCTCGAGCGGCAGGTTGACGGTGTAGCCGTCGTGGCCGTGGCACATGAGGAAGTGCGCGTCGTCGTCGGGCTCGGCGAGCGCGAGCACGTCGCCGAGGCGCACGCCGCGCCAGCGCATGTTCATCTTCGACCACTTGGTGACGCAGTGGAAGTCGCTCGTGTCCTCGAGCTGCTCGAGCGCGAGCAGGTCGTTCCACGCGAGCGTCACGGGCTTCTTCACGGCGCCGTCGACGGCGAGGGACCAGCGCGACGTCGGGATCTCCGGCTTCACGCCGAGGTCGAGCACGGGCCACTTCTTCGTCTCGTACTGATCGGGCGGGAGCTGCGGCATCCCGTGGCGGTTCGTCGGGCCGGTGCCCATCGGCTCGCCGTCGGCGAGGGACGGGGTCGCGTGCATCCGGTCCTTCCACCGCTCGCGCAGCTTCATCCGCGCCTCGACGATGCGGGCCAGCTTGTCGTCGTCGTCAGCCATGGGTGGGCACAGTATGCTGGATCTCGTGCGTCGCGTCGTCGCCGCGCTGCTCGTCACGCTCGCCGCGCCGGCGCCGGCCGCCGCCGAGCCGCGCCAGCGCGTGCCGCGCGATCGACCTCGACCTGAAGGGCGCGTCGCTCCACGACGTCTTCCGCCTCCTCTCCGACGTCGGCCGCATCAACGTCGTCGTCGGCGACGACGTGAAGGGCGCGGTGACGCTGCGGCTGAAGCGGGTGCCGTGGGATCAGGCGCTCTGCACGATCGCGCGCACCAGGCAGCTGCGCGTGACCGCCGACGGCAACGTCTACCTCGTGACCTCGCTCGCCACCCGTCCGTGAGGGCGCGCGCCGCGGCCGGCGCGATCTCGCGCTCGGATCACGAACCGGTTCCGTCGCGCGTCGACGGTGCTCGCGTCGATGCTCGCAGTTGCTGCAGTGCCGACGCCCGCCGACGCGGTGATCTGCGCGCGGCGTCGCGCCAGGTCCGCGATCTCGCGACGGCGGGCGCTGGATGATCGCTTGCAGTCGCGATCGGCACCATGTGCGCCGCGCGGCAGCTCTCCCTCATCTCCCTCGGTCTCCTCGTCGGTTGTGCGACCGATCTCGACTCGCTCGGCGGATCGTCCGGCGCCCTCGCCGGCGATCCCTCGCTCCCCGTCGAGGCCCGGCTGCTCGTCCTGTCGGCCGACGGCAGCGAGACCGAGCTCACGGCGATCCGCACCGTCCTCGATTACCGCGGCGTGCCGTACGACGTCTTCGTCGCCGCCGCGGAGCCGGCGCTCACCGCGAGCCGCCTCGGCTCCGCCGACCACGGCGCCTACCAGGGCATCATCCTGACGAGCGCGTCGATCGACGCGGTGCTGTCGTCGAGCGAGCGGACCGTGCTCGCCGACTACGAGTCGACGTTCGCGATCCGCCGCGCCGTCCTCGCGGCACGACCCGACCCGGCGCTCGGCGACCTGGCGCTGGCGGTGCGGTGATCGGGCCGGTCTTGACATCGTTGAGTCCTCACGTATATTGCTTGAGACCTCAAACAAGGACTCAAGCAATGACCCAGCAGCACCTCGAGTTCTTCCTCGATCTCAACCGCGCTCATGCCGCCGCGCTGCGGCGTTTCGACGCCGCGCTGGGCGGCTGGCACGGCATCGGCCTCAACGACCTGCACCTCCTGGCCACGCTCGACCGGGCGCCGGGCCGCAAGCTGCGCCGCGTCGACCTGGCGCGCGAGCTCGGCGTCACGCCCTCGGGCGTGACGTGGATGCTGCGTCCGCTCACCAAGCGCCGCCTCGTCACCAGCGAGGCCAGCGCCGACGACGCGCGCGTCGCCTTCGCGGTGCTCACCGAGCACGGCCGGCGCCTGGTCGCCGAGGCGTTGCCCTCGGGCCGCGAGATCGCGCGCGAGCTCCTCGAGGGCCACGCCAGCAAGCAGGAGCTCGCGCAGGCCGCCGCCGTCGTCGGCCACCTCGCCGCGCGCTGAGCTCGGTCAGCGGCTCGTGCCCGTTTGCTTCTCGGCGGCCGCGCGGGCGCGCGACATCGCCCACGAGCAGATCGGGCAGGTGGCGATCACGTGGCCGCGCGCCGGGCAGTACATGCGGCCGAAGTAGATGATCTGGAGGTGGAGGACGTTCCACCGGTCGCGCGGGAAGAGGCGCTTGAGGTCGGCCTCGGTGGTCTCGACGTTCTTGCCCGAGGAGAGGCCCCAGCGCGCGGCGAGGCGGTGGATGTGCGTGTCGACGGGGAAGGCGGGGACGCCGAAGGCCTGGACCATGACGACGCTCGCGCTCTTGTGGCCGACGCCGGGGAGCGCCTCGAGCGCGTCGAAGTCGGCGGGTACCTGGCCGCCGTGCTTCGTGACCAGCTGCTGCGAGAGGGCGCGCAGGTTCTTCGCCTTGGTCGGCGCGAGGCCGCACGTGCGGATGAACGAGAGGATCTGCGCGGGCGTGAGCTTCGCCATCGCGGCGGCGTCGGGGGCGCGCGCGAAGAGGGCGGGCGTGACGAGGTTGACGCGCGCGTCGGTGGTCTGCGCCGAGAGCACGACGGCGACGAGGAGCTGGAACGCGTCCGCGTGCTCGAGCGGGATGTCGGGCGCGGGGAAGAGCGTGCCGAGGATGTCGGCGATGCGTCTGGCGCGCTCAGTCCTGGTCATCATCGGTGACATCGCGTCCTTCGACTCGGCCCTGCGGGCCTCGCTCGGGACGAACGGATTCGCCGCCGAGGCTGGTGAGGAGGCTCTGCGCCTGCGGGTTGGCCTCGACGGCGAGGCCGGCGGCGAGCGCCGCCTTGGCGCGTCCGGGATCGTTGCGCCGGAGGTGGACCTCGGCCGCGGCGAAGAACGAGCGGCCGCGCTCCGGCGCCGAGCGCTGCGCGACCTCGAAGTGGGCGAGCGCCGCGTCGAGCTTGCCGGCGGCGAAGTCCTGCCGGCCGAGGTGGTAGTGCGCGTACTCCGACGACGGATCGACGTCGAGGAGGCCGGTGTACGCGCGGCGCGCGTCCGCGTCGTCGCCGAGCCGGCGCGACGAGCCCGCCCAGTAGCGGTAGTAATCGTCGGCGACGTCGGACTTCGCGTGCACGCCGATCGGGACCAGCGCGGCGACGGCGAAGGCCCACGCGATGCGTGCGCCGCGGGCGCGATCGCCGGACACGAGCGCGACGGCGGCGCACGCATCGCG
>JAIOII010000396.1 GCA_019912685.1 Kofleriaceae bacterium | reverse complement strand
ACGCGGCGTTTCGCATGGCGGCCGACGGCGGCGTCGACGGGCTCGTGGCCATGTACCACGACCAGGCGCTCATCCCGGTGAAGCTCCTCGACTTCGAGGACGCGGTGAACGTGACGCTCGGGCTGCCGATCGTGCGCACGTCACCGGACCACGGGACGGCGTACGACCTCGCGGGCACGGGGCGCGCGCGGCCGGCGAGCATGGCGGCGGCGCTGCGTCTCGCCGGGGAGATCAGAGCAGCGCGCGCAGCGCGTCCAGGTCGCTGAGGATGACCTTGCGGCCCTCGGTGACGATGAGCCGCTTGCGCTTGAACTGCGAGAGCGTGAGCGACACCGTCTCGCGCGTGGAGCCGATGAGGTTGGCGAGCTCCTGGTGCGTGATCTTGAGGGCGACGAGCGTGCCGCGCGAGTCGTCGACGCCGTACTCGTCGCCGAGCTTGATGAGCAGCTCGGCGAGCTTGGAGGTGACGTCGCGGAAGACGAGCGCCTCGAGCTTGCTCTCGAGCTCGGCGCGGCGCGCGATCATGAGGCGCGCGACGCCGGCGGCGAGGCTGGGCGTGGTGGCGAGGAGGCGCTCGAAGTCGCCGCGCTCGACCTCGGTGAGCATGGCGTTCTCGACGGCCTCGGCCATCTCGGTGCGGGCGCCGGCGCCGACGAGGCAGGTCTCGCCGAACATCTCGGAGGGGCCGCAGTAGCCGAGCGTCAGCGACTTGCCATCGCGCGTGACCTTGCAGATCTTGACGCGACCGCCGTTGACGAAGAAGACGCTCTTGCCCGGATCGCCGGGGAGGTAGACGACCTCGCGGCGGCGTACCTCCTTCATCTCCACCCGCTCCGCGAGGCGCGCGAGCACCTCCGGCCCGAGCTCCGACAGCAACTGGATCTTCTTGAGGTACCAGAGCGTACGCTTCGGGTCGGTCACGGCCGAAACGTAGCAGACCCCGCAAGATCTTGTCAGCCTGTCGTATCCCTTACGTTAGAGAGATCGCGCTCGCCGGCAGGTGTCAGGCGCCCTGCCATCGCGAGCCCGAGCGCGGTGCCACCTGCCGCGCACGCGAGCGCGAGGTCGGGATGTGCAACGATTGCGCGGGCGACAGGTTCGAGATGGCCGGTCCCGAGGAGGAGCGCCCAGCTGTTGTTGACGACATGGAGGACGACCGCGGGCCAGACGCTGCCGGTGCGCAGGGCGACGACGCCGGCGGCGAGCCCGACGACGGCGGCTGACACCATGCGGGCGGGCTCGATGTGCATGACGGCGAAGAGCGCGGTGACCGCGAGCAGTGCCAGGGGCCGGCCGACGCGGGCGGCGAGGGACGGGAGGAGGACGCCGCGGTGGAGGAGCTCCTCGCAGGTGCCTGGCACCAGCGCGCTCGCGACGAGGATCCAGGCGAGGGGGGCACCTTCCCCCGTCACGCTCCGGGTCGCCTCGCGCACCTCGTCGTGTCGGCCCGTCGCCTCCACCACGGGCCAGGCGAGGCGGAGCGAGAGGTACCAGAGGAAGGTGCCAGCCACCGCCGCGCCCGCAAAGGCGATTGGTTTAGCCAATTGGCTAAGCCAATCGTGGCGGTGCGTGGCACCGCGCGCGCCACCGCGCGCGACGTGGAGGTGGACGATGGAGGCGGGAAGGAGAGCGAGCGCGAGGAGTTGCGCGAGGACGTTCGTGAGGAGGCTCGCGCCGAGCGTCGTGCCGAGCAGGAAGAAGGTGCCAGCCGCCAGCGCCCACGTCGCGAGCGCCGTCGAGGGCGGGAGGGGCGCGTGGTACAAGCGAGGCGTGAGGTTCTGGCTCGGGCTCGCCATCGGCCTGGCGCTGGGCGCCGTCGGAATGTACCTCGCGCTCGAGCCACCGTGGGCCGGCGGCGGCGAGGAGAGCGGGCCGAGCGTCGCGGCGGCTGACACCGCGGACGCCGGAGTGCCCGCCAAGAAGAAGGGGCGGCGGAAGGCGAGGGGCGGCGGTCGCGGCGGCGGCACCGCGGGCGACGCGGAGCCGTTCGAGGTCGACGAGCAGATCGTGCTCACCGACGCCGACCGCCGCCTGGAATGGAAAGGCGACGCCGTCGCCCTGCCGCCGCGCACCGTCGACATGGCCGGCGGCGACGACGGCGGCCGCCCGCTCGACGACGGCGAGATCCAGGGCGGCATCGCCCGCGGCTCCGGCCCCGTCATCGGCTGCATCAAGGACGCCACCGCCGGCGCCGCCATCGCCGCCGAGGTCACGCTCCAGATGCTCGTCGGCGCCGACGGCCGCGTCACCAAGGTGCGCGTGCGCGCCCCGGCCTGGCTCCACGATCACGGCCTCCTCGCCTGCGCTCGCCGCGCCGCGCGCGCCATGTCGTTCCCGGCGACCGGCGCCCCGACGATCGTCACCGCGCCCTACCACCTCGACTGATCGCCTCAGAAGCGCAACGTCGCCCCGATCTGCGTCGACAGCGGCGCGTACCGGCCGATCGTGTTGCCGAAGTTCGGGTTGCGCTTGATCGGCGTCGTCGTCTCGCGCCCCGTCTGCAGGTCGTTCTCCTTCGCGAACACGAGGTCCTCGTACGTGCCGCCCACGATCGGGTTCGACGCCGACCGCGTGCTGTAGTCCTCCTCCACCGAGAACACGCCCTGGTCGTCGAGCACGTTGAACACGTCCGCGAACACCTCGAGCTCCATCCCGCCGCGCAGCTTCCGCGCGTACCCGAGGTGCACGTCGAGCCCCGTCTCGAACTGCGTCCGCCCGAGCTGCCCGCGCGGCAACAGGAACGACTCGCCCGGGCCGTACAGGTGATGCCGCGCCAGCACGTCGCGCGGGATCCCCGACAGCGCGCGCACCCGCGCCCCCGTCGTCAACACGCCCGCGTCCCTCAGGTCGAACTGGTAGAACCCGTCGAGCTTCACGTAGTGCGGCCGGTCCTGCGGCAGCGGCCCCTGCCGGTTCGAGAGCAGCTCGATCAGGTCGTACTGCGACGAGATGTTGGGATCGATCTGCCCGTTGTCGTACGAGATGAGCCCCGGGAAGTTGCCGCGCGTCCGGGAGTACGTGTAGCTCGCCTGCGCGTACAGCGCCTTCGAGAACCGCCGCGTCACCGTGAACTGCAACGCGTCGTAATCGCGCCGCGGCCGATCGAAGCCGCGGATGCCGCGGAACTGCCGCAACAGCCCCTCGAGCCGCGCCCGCTCCGCCGCGTCCGTCGCCGCGTCGCGCTGCGCCTCGAGCTTCGCCTCCTCCGCCGCGTCCCACTCGCCCGGGTTCGCGATGATGTACGTCGCGGCGCCGTCCGTCGACACGTCCTCGATCACGCGCCCGAGCGCGCGGTTCTGGTACAGGACGCCGAGCTTCAGGTCGTCGACGAGCTCGTACTCGACCCCCAGGATCCGCTCGTCCATGAACTGCGGCTTGATCCCCGGCGCCACCAGCGACCCGTTGATGCCGATGATGTCGCCGCCGCCCGTGCCCGCGTCGGGGCAACCGGCGCCGCTCGGGCTGCCGAACCCGTCCACCGGCGCGCCGCAGTCGCCGTAGTCGTAGACCTGCCGGTACGACACCTCGCCCGCGAACGAGCGCGCGTTGATGTCCATCGGGATCGACTCGAAGAACCGGCCCCAGTGCCCGTACACCTTCGAGCGCCCGACCTTGGTCCAGTCGTAGAGCACGCCGACGCGCGGCGCCCACATCCCGTCGATCGTCATCGCGTTCGTGCCGTACGCGCGCCCGGTCACCGGATCGATGTCGTCGCGCAGGTACTCGGCGAACCGGAGCCGCTGCTCCTCGTAACGCAGGCCGGCGTTGAGCACGAGGTTCGGCCGCACCTGCCACGAGTCGCGCAGGTACGCCGACCAGTTGAGCGTCTCGCCGACGACGACCGATCCCTCCCCGGTCTGTCCGATGTAGCGGCACGGCTGATCGACCTCGATCGTCGCGCCCGCCGGCTGGTACGAGCACGTGCGATCGAACTTCGGATCCATCGAGCCGAGGGGCCCCGCCTGGATCCACCGTGTCCGGTGGATCTCCGACCGGTCCTGGAAGTTCTGGTAGAACGCGCCGCCGGTGAACGCGCGCGGCTCCTCGAGCCGGTTGTCCTCGACGTCGACGCCCGCCTTGATCTCGTGGTTGCCGAGCGCCTTCACCCGCTGCACGAGCGACAGCTTCGCCGCGTACCGGTTGGCCCGGTTGTCGACGACGCTCCCGAACCCGCCGACCTGGTAGCCGTGACCGATCGCGTCGGGGCAGTTCTCGATGAGCGCGTACGGATCGCCCGCCGCGTTGTCGGCGCACCCGGCCGCCGTCGCCGCGTCCTCGTGGCCGAGCCGGCTCCACGTGCCGAGGTTGCCGAACAGGAGCACCTCGTACGGCGCGCTCGCCGCGGCCGCCGCGCGCGGCGTGATCGTCGACGACTCGCGGTGCCACCCGAGCACCGCCTCGAGCTCGGTCTTGCTGTCGTTCAGCTTCGAGGTCCACTTCGCCGCCGCGTCCGTCGTCATCCCCGTGGCGTCGTAGTCACCTGCCGACGGCAGGCCGTAGAGCTCGGGCTGGAAGCTGCGCGAGCCGGCGGCGTTCACCGAGAGCTGGCCCTGGTGCTCCGGCGTGTACGCGTAGTTGACCTTGCCGAACGCGTACGCGCCGCGGCTCGTCGCCGAGAGCTCGCGCCGCGCCAGCGGCTCGAACAGCGTGAACCCGGTGTCGGGATCGACGTCGGCCACGCCGTCGGCGTGGCCGCCCGACGCCATCGTGCGCGGATCGCACGGCGACAGCTCGCCCGACGGCAGCTGCTGCTGGCAGTCCATGCGTCGCTTGGTCGTGCGCGTGATCGTCGTCGCCGCGTACGTCGGCGCCACGCCGACCGCGTACCAGAGCTTGTCCTTCACGATCGGCCCGGCGAACCAGAAGCCGGCGTCGGTCGAGAGCGCCAGGTTCGACGTCGCGTCGATCGACGCGCCCTCGAACGGCGTCACCTCGCGCTGCGCGACGAGCGCGCCCGGTCGCACGGTGGCGAACACCTCGCCCTTCAGCGTGTTGTCGCCGGAGACGGTCACGACGTTCACGACCGCGCCGGTCGAGCGCCCGTACTCCGCGTTGTAGCCGCCGGTGATGACCTCGATCTCCTGGACGAAGTTGTTGATCATCGAGCTGCCCGCGGTGCCGTAGCGCAGGCCCGTGGTCGACACGCCGTCGATGTAGTACTGGCTCTCCGCCGACGTCGATCCCGAGAACGCCGTGCCCGCGCCGTCGCTCTGCGACCCGGGCGTGATGCCGAGCGCCGCGGTGAAGCCGCGGCCCGGCACCGGGGTCGAGCGCAGGAGCCGCCGGTCGATCGTCGTGCGGCTCGCGGTGTCGTTGGGATCGATGTCGGGGTCCCACTCCTCCTCCATCGTGTACGTCGCGTCGACGTGCAGCTTCAGCCTCTGGAACACCGGCGTCGTCCTGCCGGGACCGACCCGCACCTTGCGCGCGATCGTCGTGTCGCCGAGGAAGAACGTCACCAGCGCCTCGCCCGGCGCCAGGCCCGTCACGCGATAGCTGCCGTCGTCCTCGCTCACCGCGGTCTGCGACACGCCGCCGGCGGTGACGACGATCGTGACGCCGTAGATCGGCTCGCCCGTGTCGGCGTCGGTGACGACGCCCTGGATCGCGCCGGTGGTGCCCTGGGCGTGGGCGGTGCCGGCGCCGAGCGCGCCGGCGACGAGCGCCGCGGCGCCACCCAGTGCTGCGGCGAACAGGAGGCGCGCGAAGCGCGCGGACCAGGAGGAGTTGTGCATGGTCCTCGCGCGAACGCGGCGCGCCCCGCCCGCGGTCTCTGACCGCGCGTGACGACGTCTCGTGTCGCACGCGACCGCTTGCGGAGACCGTGTCGCACCTGCTCTCATCAGCCGGTGAGCTCGGGGGATTCCGCCAGACCGCCGTCGGGGCTCGAGGAGACGCACTCCGCCGACAGCCCGAGCAGCCCGAGCAGCCCGAGCAGCTCCGGCAGCCGCCCGGCCCTGCCGCCGGATGTCCCGGCCGAGGTCGGCAGGTATCAGGTGTCGCGCGTGCTCGGTCAGGGCGGCATGGGCGTGGTCGTGCTCGCGCGCGATCCCGAGCTCGATCGCAAGGTCGCGATCAAGCTCCTGCACCGCTCGCTCGGCGGCCAGCAGGCGCGCCTCCTGCGCGAGGGGCAGGCGGTGGCGCGGCTGCGTCACCCCAACGTGGTCACCGTCTACGACGTCGGTCGCCACGGCGACGCGCTCTTCATCGCGATGGAGTACGTCCCGGGCGAGACGCTGCGCACGTGGATGCACGCGCGCCGCGACTGGACCGACGTCGTCGCGACGTTCCACGCGGCGGGGCTCGGCCTCGCCGCCGCGCACAAGGCCGGCCTGGTCCACCGCGACTTCAAGCCCGACAACGTGCTGCTCGACGCCGACGGCCGCGTCGTCGTCACCGACTTCGGCCTGGCGCAGGTCGAGGCGCGCGCGACGGCCGAGCAGCTCGCCGTCGAGACGACCCTCGCCAGCGAGCCGCAGGCCGCGCGCGAGCCGGCGGGCACGCTCGCGGTCGGCTCGTC
>JAIOII010000395.1 GCA_019912685.1 Kofleriaceae bacterium | reverse complement strand
GCCGCGCGGCCGCGTCGCAGCGCCGCCCGCCGACCGGGCGGCACACGCTCATCGACCACGCGAGCGCGCGCGCCTCGCCGGGATCGGCGACCACCGCGCACACCTGCACCGGGCCGAACTCGGTGCCGAGCGGGTTCTCGGGATCGAACGGCACGACCTGCTCGGGCGGCTCGGCCGCGATCCCGATGAAGCGCAGGTCGATCACGATCGACGGGTTCTCGAAGCTGCCGCAGCCAGCCGCGATGGCGCAGAGCACACCGACGGAGAAGGCGCGCGTCACCACTGCCCCCGGATGCCGATGGTCGGCAGGATCGGAACGCCGGTCACCGCGGCGGATTCGCGATAGCGGTAGTCCCATTCGATCGCCTCCACGTTGCCGACGTTGAAGACGTTCTGGACGTCGAGGTACAGGCCCATGCTCCATAGCTCGAACAGCCACGTCTTCTCGATGCGGATGTCGACCTGGTGGAACAGCTCGCGCCGGATCGTGCGGAAGCCGCCGCTCACCGGGCGATAGCCGCCGCTGTCGCCGTCGTACGTCGCGCCGATGTACGGCGTGTCGGGCCGCCCCGACGACAGCCGCAGGCGCCCACCGAGCTCCCAGCCACCGCCGGGCTTCCAGCTCAGGACCGCGTTCAGGTTGTGCGGCTGGTCGAACGCGGTCGGCGTCGGCCGCGCGGTGTCGCGCGTGCGGCGCCAGCTCTTGCCGAACGTGTACGCGAGCCAGCCGTAGAGCGACTCGCTGATCTCGCGCCGCACCAGCGCCTCGAAGCCCCAGGTGTGGCCGCTGCCGGTGTTGACGAACTGCTCGGGATCCGCGGTCTCGCCCTCGAGCTCCGCCGCGCCCGAGAACACGACCAGCTCCTCGCGATCGATGAAGTAGACCTCGCCGTCCACGTACCAGAGCTTGGTCGGCCGCACCTCGGCGCCGGCGCCCACGTGGATGCCGCGCTCGCTCCGCACCTCGGGGTTGCCGAAGCGCGCGTCGACCGCCTCGGGCTGCGGCGGCTGGTGGAAGATGCCGACGTAGCCCTTGGTCACCACCGTGGGCGTCGTCTGGTGGCGCGCCGTGAGCCGGCCGTCGACGTCGATCCAGGTCTCACCGCTGATCGCGTGGGCGTCGATCCGCGCGCCGGGCAGGAGCCGCAGCTTCGGCGTGACGTCCCACGCCAGATCGGCGTGGAGGCCCATCGACAGCTGCTCGACCTGGCGGACGAGGCGCGTCGGGTCGATGTCGATGTCGTCGCCGTCCTCGATGTTGGTGTCGTCGGGGACGAGCGCGTCGTACCTCGTCACCCGCGACTCGAGGTCCATGCCGGCGTCGAGCAGGAGCGTCTTCGCCAGCGGGCCGCGCACGCGCATCCGGTACGAGATCGTGTCCTGGACGATCGCGGCCTGGGTGAACGCGCTCATCGCGTCGGCCTGCCCCGCCGCGAACGCGATCGAGTCGCGGCCCCACGCCGGCGACAAGGTCAGCTTGAAGTCGCCGGCGAGCGGCCGCTCGTAGCGCCCGATGAGGCGGAAGAACTTCACCGCGGTGTTGAGATCGAGCGACTCCTCCTCGTCCTCGTCGGTCTGGAGCACGTCGAGCTCGTCGCTCGAGCGGATCGCGAAGACGCCGAGCTTGCCCTCCTCCTCGAGGTCCCAGTCGAAGCGCAGGGTCGCGTCCCAGTACACCGGCACCACGATGCGCGTCGATCCCGGCGACGGCTCGGGCAGGACGTACGGCAGGAGCGCGTCGATGTACGAGCGGCGCCCCGCGACGCCGAACGAGCGGTTCTTGCCGAGCGGCGCGCGCACGTAGCCGCCGGCGTCGAGCAGGTCGACGTCGGCCGAGCCGTGGATGCCGTCGCTCTTCGTCGCGCGCGTCTCGACCGCGACCACGCCGCCGTGCGAGCGCCCGAAGCGCGCCGGGTAGCCGCTCGGGTAGAGGTCGATGCTCTCGAGGAACTCGGCGTTCAGGATCGAGGGGCCGCCGAGGAAGTGGAAGAGCTGCGGCACGCGGTGGCCGTCGATGTAGATCGCCGAGTCGTCGGGGTTCGAGCCGCGGATGACGAGGAAGCCGAGCCCGAACGGCGTGCGCGCCAGCCCCGGCAGCGTCTGGATCACGCGCAGCGGATCGCCGAACGTGCCGGGCACCGACGTGAGCTGCTGCCGCTGCAGCGTGCGCCTCGTGACCTCGAGCACCTCGCGCTCGCCCTCGACGACGGTCTCGTAGCGGCTGCCCCCGCGCGGGCGCATCCACAGGCGCACCTCGATCGTCTCGCGCTTGCCCAGGTTGACGGCGCGCTCGAGGCGGTCGAACTTGTCGGCGACGGCGAGGATCGTGTACGGGCCCTCGGGCACGCCGTGGAACCAGAAGCGGCCGTTCTCGTCGGTGACGGCGTCGAGCCCGAGCTCCGCGACCGAGACGATCACGCCCGGCAGCTTCGAGCGCGTGCCGCGCTCGACGACCTCGCCCTCGATGCTGACCGGCTTGCGCACGTCGCCGCCGTGGCTCGGCGGTCCCTCGGCGGCGGGATCGACGGCGCCGCCGTCACCGCCGCCGCCACCGCCGACATCGGGCGGCGGCAGCTCGGGCTCCTCGACCTGCTCGATGACGAAGTGGATCGTGGTCTCGACGGTGATCGGCCCCGGCTTGCCGTCGATCTCGGCCGGCTCGAAGACGTACTGCATCGCGGCCGCGACCGCGGCCTCGTCGAAGCCGTCGCCCTGCGGCGTCACCACGTCGACCTCCGTCACCACGCCGTCGGCGTCGATCGAGATGCGCACCGGCACCTGCGCCTGCTTGCCGGCGGCGAGCGCGGCGGGCGGGTACTCCGGGGCGACGGCCTGGAGGAGGACGGGCGCCTTGGTCACGACGCCGGTCGGCGTGGGTGGCGGCGGCGGGTCGTCGCGGCGCGCCTCCTGCGCCACCGCCTGCCCCGGCCCGACGAGAAGCACCGCGAGCGCGAGCGCGAACGCGAACGCGAACGCGGCCCTGGCACGGCGTGGCATCGCTCACCAGCGTAGTCGGGCGCACGACGATGACAAGCCGTCCGCGCCACCTCGTGTGCGATACTGCGCCCGTGCGCCTGGTGCTCCTCGCCGTGCTCGGCTGCGCGACCGCATGCTCGGCGCCCGCCGGCGGTGATCGCCCCGACGCACCCACCGGCGACGACGGCGGCGGCGGCGATCCCGATGGCGGCCCCGACGCGCCGGTCGCCGCGTTCGCCGTGCAATACGCCGATCCCGACCACGGCCCGTTCCGCGGCGGCACCGAGCTCACGATCCGCGGCAACGGCTTCCGCGACGACGACGAGGTCTGGATCGGCGGGCGCCGCGCCA
>JAIOII010000394.1 GCA_019912685.1 Kofleriaceae bacterium | reverse complement strand
GGCTACGGCGAGCGCCGCGGTCGTGACGGTCATCAGGATCACGCGGCGATGCGACAGCAGAGCGACACTGGCCGGCGGCTGCATGGGCCCAAGGATAGCAAGCCGTGCGCGACCGCGGCTAGACTTTGTGTGCGCCAGGTGGGTCGTGTCTCTATAGTTGTGTAGAAGCCGGTTTCTTGGGCCTCCAAGAAAGAAGGGGGAACCTCTTGGTTGCGAGACCGAGGAGGAACCCCCTTGAAGAGACCAAAACGATCCCTTCGTGACCACGCTACTGACCTCGTGCTGCCGACGCAAGAAGACTTCCAGCTCGACCTCACCGCCCGCGTTCGGCAGGCCGTGCAGACGACCATCCAGGTCGTGCTCGACGAGGAGCTCGAGCGCCTGGTCGGCGCGGGCGCCTACGAGCGATCCGACGAGCGCGTCGACGTACGCAACGGCAGCTACCGCCGCAGCATCGTCACCACCGCCGGCGAGGTCGACGTGCGCGTCGGCCGCACGCGCGCTGGTGGCGCCGCGACCCGGCCCGTAGGCCGCTACATCCGGCGGCGCCCTGAGATCGACGACGCCATCGCCGAGTCGTACGTGCGCGGCGTCTCGACGAGGGACATGGGCAGCGTGACCGAGGCCTTGCTCGGCAAGCGCGTCGGGCGCTCGACCGTCAGCCGCGTGACCCGCCGGCTCGACGACGAGGTGGAGGCATTGCGCACCGAACCGATCACCGAGCCCATCGTGTACCTGTACCTCGACGCCACGTTCATCGACGCGCGCTGGGCCCGCACCGTCGAGAACGTGTCCGCGTTGGTGGCGTACGGCGTCGGCCCCGATGGCCATCGCCGCTTGCTCGCGGTGCACATCGGTACCCAGGAGTCGGAGGCGAGCTGGGCCGGCCTGCTCGCCGAGCTCGTCGAGCGCGGGCTTTCCGGTGTGCGCATGGTCATCGCCGACGATCACGCCGGGCTCCGTGCCGCCGCGCGCAAGGCGCTGCCCGAGGCACGCCAGCAGCGCTGCACCGTGCACCTGATGCGCAACGTGATGTCGAACGTGCCCAGGCGACACCAGCGGCGCCTGGCGCGCGAACTCGTCGCCGTGCTCCACGCCGACAGCCTCGACGCCGCCAAGAAGGCGTTGCGCAGCTTCCGCGACCGCTTCGGCGGCCAATTCGCCGAGGCCGTCGAGTGTCTCGAGCGCGGCTTCGACGCCGCCACGCAGTACTTCGCCTTCCCCGAGGCGCACCGGATGCGCATCCGCTCGACGAACGGTCTCGAGCGTCTGCACGGCGAGATCAAACGGCGCACGCGCGCTGTCGGCGCGTTCCCCGACCGCGCCAGCGCACTGCGCCTGATCACCGCCGTCGCCCTGCAGGCCGTCTCCGTCTGGCGCGACCGCATCTACCTCGACATGACCTTGCTCGCCGACGGCTACGCCGCGGCCGCGTGAACGACCGCATGCAACTCTCCCGTCCTCACCCAGCGCGGACCGCAGCACGAGGCTCCTGCCTCGAGCGAGGACCGCATCGCGCGGCCGCCCCCGGCGGCGCGATCAACCACGTCGCGTCCGCGCGACACCACCACCCAACCACGTCGTTCTCCCTTCAGGCGTTCACACAAACTTTGGGACTTGACCAGCTCGGCGGCATCGGTGAGCATGAGCAGCAAGACGTCGGCGACCTCGTCGGCGTAGATCTGATCGCCAGTGAGCAGGAGCTGGTGCGGTCGGCCCAGGGGCGCGGTAGCCGATGCCTGAAGGAGCTGATCGAGGATCGTGAATGCATCGTAGCCCCCGCCGTTGGGCTTGCGGCACGAGCCTTGGATGAGCCGGACGTCCTTGAGATCCGCGGGCGGCAGCGCGAACGAAGGCTTTGTGTAAGGCAGGTACGCGAGTGACACGGCGACGACGTCGTCTAGCGCGGTATCGAACGACACGCTGCCGGCGTCGGTGGAGAACGAGAGATCGTACTGGTACACTTCGCCTGGCTCCATCGGCGTCGAGGCGTTGGGCATCGCGGTGACCGCGACCAGATGCAGGTTAGGGCCGATGCGCGTAGTGGCGCGGGTGGCCGAGAAGGAGCCAGTGCTGGGGCCGGCGACGTTGAGCGTTACGTCGGCCCGTGCCCTGAGTGCGACCCACACGGTCACGCGGCGCGGGGTAACCTGGCGAAGCATGGGCCCCGCGAGGATGAGCGGCATGATGCCGAACCGAACAGCGAGCGGTGTCCAGGCCATCCCCTTGAGCTCAAGTACGCACGTGATTTAGAGACGGGTCAACGTCGGACCCGCAAAATCGGCGCTTCCGTGGACCTCGCTAAGGTCGCCGTGGCGCCGCTCCGGAGCGAGTCGAGCGCTACAGGGTAAGGCGACTCCCATGCTGGGTCACCAGCGCGCCCCACGCGCGTATTGCAGATCGTGCTCACGTGTCTCGCCCAACGTAACGGGTCGCAGGATGTCTGCTTCGGGTTGCCGCGGCCAATGTGCGGGAGTAGCCTCGTGTGGTGTTGCGCTACCTTTTCCTTGCGGTCGCCGCTTGTTGTGGCGTCGCCTGCATCGCCGTCGGCCTTGGGTTGATCGGCCCGCCCGAGCAAGGGCACGGTGAGATGGGGATGTACTATGCGGTCGGCGACGCGTACGGCAGATCGATCGGCTGGGCTTTGATCATTTTCGGAGGTTTGATTCTCGGCTGTAGCGCGCTTGGAGCCTTCGTTCTTGTTCTACGCGCGAAGCGCACCCCGGCGACCGTGCGAGCATCCGATGCAGCGGCATCGCTGCCGGAAGCTCGCGCTCACGTTGTTCCTACGAGCAAAGGAACCGGAAGCGAAAGGAAGCCGTCGTGACGAAATGAAAGCGGAACGAACGGAGGGCGCTGCGCGTTCGCGTGGAACCGCCGCGAAGTGAAGAGGAAAGAAGGGGGCCGACACGTCCGCGCCCCACCCTAACAGTGCGGCGATTTGAAGGCTATTGAAGAACGCAGCTCTCCACTTCACGCACACCAGAACCAGCACGCATGCGGTTGGGTTTGGGACGTTTGGGACCGGGCGCGCCATCGATAGCCTAAGGTCAGGGGCCGGGAATCGGGAAGTCGATCGAGTCGCGCTCGAAATGGATCGAGGACGATCGACATTACGGCCGCCGCGTGATCTCCGTCTGGCGTGGACATGTTGCGCGTGCTGCGCCAGAAGTGGCGGCTGTTGAAGCCGACCATGGATGAGCGCGCGCGGCGCCTGTGGGCAGGCACCGAAGCCGACGCGATCGGCTACGGCGGGGTCTGCGGTGGCGCGTGCGACCGGTCTCGCGATCAGCACCGTGAGAAAGGGGCGCGACGAGGTGCGCGCGGGGGCGAAGCCCGATGACGTCGTCAAGGTTCGGCGCAGCACCGGCAAGCGGCCGTTCGAAGTCATCCATCCCGAGGTCTGGCCCACCCTCGGTGACCGATCAGCGACGCCGGGATGACTCCTGGCGCGGGTCATGGCAGGCGCGTGGCGGCGCGTGCGGGCTCAGCGTCGTGCGCGCTTGAACGCCGCTGGCGTGAGCTTCTCGATGGGCAGCGCGAAGACGTCGCGGTGCGTGCCGAGGCGCTCGAAGGCCCAGGTTAGGTAGGCCTGGACCGGCACGCCGATCGCGCGGCAGGTGGCGACGATGCCGAGCAGGACGCACGCGCGGTGCGCGCCCTCGGTGCTGCCGGCGAAGAGCATGTTGAGGCGGAGCTTGGCGAGGTTCTGGAACTCACGCTCGGTCGGCGAGTTGTCGATGGGGACGTCAGGATCGTCGAGGAACCGGAACAGCGCGTCGCCGTGGCGTTGGTAGTAACCGACGGCGACCGCGAGCGGCTCCGACGGCAACAGCGTCGGCTCGACCGCGGCGAGCCAGCGTCGGAACGCAGTGGCGATCGGACGGATCTTCTTCCGACGATGCGCGAGGAGCTTGGCGCCGACGAGGCCGCGGGCCTGAGCGTCCTGCTCGGCGACGTACATCGCGGCGATGAAGGCGCCGCCCTCGGCGGCGAGGTCGGGACGCGTGGCCTCGGCGTCGCGGAACTTGCGGCGCCCGTGCGCATTACATCCGGCCTCGACGACACGACCGGTGGCGAAGACGGCGTTGAAGCGATGCTCGGCGTCGGCCGTGAGCGTGCCGCGAAACGGCTGCAGCTTGGCGACGACGGTGTCGGCCGCCTTGTCGGGCTCGTACTGGAACACGGCGACGTCGCGATTCCGGTAGAGCTCGACGTAGCCGTTGTGCGCGGCCGGCAGTCCAGGCACGAACACCTTGAGACCGGTGCCGTCGGTGGCCATCCATCGCCCGGAAAGCAGCATGTGCCAGTGGTGGCCATCGACGGGGGCGAGCAAGTCCGCGGCGCGCTCGATGAAGCCGACGAGCGAGCCCATCGCGAGCGGGACACCGCGCGACGCGAGGTCACGGCGGATCCGGTCGAGCGGCGTGAGCAGCGCGAACTTCTGGTCGACGAACCAGGCCAGCCAGTCGCACGTGACCTTCGATCGCTCGTACGGCGCGGGCAGCGAGCGCGGCGTCGTGCGGCGGCCGCAGTCGCGGCAACGGCAGGTCGTTCGCTCGACGATGCGTCGACGCTGATGCTCCTTGACGACGTGCAGTTTCTCCTCGCGAACGAGGTCGGCCGCGTCGAGCGCGTGCCCGCCGCAGTGCGCGCACGCCTCGGGGCGTAGCTCGTGGCTCTCGGCCTCGAGGTGCGTCGGCAGCGGCTTGCGCCCCGTGGGCCGCCGCGGCTTCGCCGCGCGCTTGGGCTTGTCAGGCAGCGGCGGCGGCGCTGGGC
>JAIOII010000393.1 GCA_019912685.1 Kofleriaceae bacterium | reverse complement strand
CAGTGCTCGAGCAGGCCGTGGCCGGCGCCGCCCGCGCTCTCGCGCACCGCGACGCCGAGGAGCCCGGCGTTCGCGAGCGCGCGCCACAGCGCCGCCGCATCCTTGCCGCCTTCCTTCTCGGCGTCGGCGAAGATCCTGGTCGCCAGCGCGGCGACCTCCTGCTGCTCGTCGGTGAGTGCGAAGTCCATCGGTGCCTCCGAGGTCAGCGGGGCGCGCGCGGCATCCCGAGGCCGAGCTGCGCGATGATGTCGCGCTGCACCTCGTTGACGCCGCCGCCGAAGGTGAGGACCAGGCTGGTCCGGTAGTAGGTCTCCATGCGGCCGCGCAGGAGCGCGCCCGGCGAGCCGGCCTTGAGCGCGCCCGGCGGGCCGAGCACCTCGAGCAGCCACTGGTAGACGAGGATGAACGACTCGCTGCCGAACACCTTCACCGCCGACGACTCCGCCGGGTCGAGGCGATCGAGGCTCACGTTCCACGCCTGCCGCCACGCCATGAGGCGCAGGGCGTCGAGGCGCACCGCGGCCTGCGCGAGGTTCCGCTGCACCCACGGCTCGTCGATCACGCGCGCCCCGTCGGCGCGGCGGGTCTCGCGCGCCCACGTGGTCACCTCGTCGACGAAGCGCTGCACCGGCCCGGGGACGAGCAGCGCGACGCGCTCGTGGTTGAGCTGGTTGGTGATGAGGCGCCAGCCCTCGTTCTCGCGCGCCACGCGGCGCGTGACCGGGACGCGCACGTCCTCGAGGTAGACGACGTTGGTGCGGTTGCCGCCGAGCGTGTGGATGGGCGTGATGCTCACGCCGGGGGCGCGCCGGTCGACGAGCAGGATCGAGATGCCCTTGTGCTTGGGCGCGTCCGGGGCCGTGCGACACGCGAGCCAGATGAAGTCGGCGTACTCGGCGAGCGACGTGAAGACCTTCTGGCCGTTGACGACGTAGTCGTCGCCGTCGCGCACGGCGCGCGTCGTGAGCGACGCGAGATCCGTGCCCGCGCCCGGCTCGCTGTAGCCGATCGAGAAGTGCAGCTCGCCCCGGAGGATGCGGGGGAGGAACGCCGCCTTCTGCTCGTCGGTGCCGAACTTCATGAGCGTCGGCCCGACCGTGCACAGGGTGAGGAACGGGATCGGAAAGCCGGCCCGCTGCACCTCGTCGAAGAAGATGAACTGCTCCATCGCGGGCCGCGCGCGGCCGCCGTACTCCGCGGGCCAGCCGATGCCGAGCCAGCCGTCGACGCCCATGCGCCGGAGCGCCCTGGTGTAGAGCGGGCCGCCGCCGTCGGTGCCCTGGACCTCGGCGAGGAGGTCGGGCGTGATGAGCTCGGCGAAGTAGGCGCGCAGCTCGTCGCGCAGCGCTCGCTCGTCGGGGGAGAGGTCGATGTACACGCTCGATGGCTCCTTCGGCTGCGTCCGCGCCCTCAGGGCCGGTCGCGGCCCACGATCCACATCGCGAAGAACTGCGAGCCGCCGCCGTAGGCGTGGCCCATGGCGCGGCGCGCGCCGTCGACCTGATGCTCGCCGGCCTGGTCGCGCACCTGCATCGCCGCCTCGGCGAAGCGCAGCATGCCGCTCGCGCCGATCGGGTTCGACGCCATGACGCCGCCCGACGGGTTGATGGGCAAGGCGCCGCCGAGCGCCGTCGCGCCGCTCTGGGTCATCCTCCAGCCCTCGTCGCGCGCGGCGAAGCCCAGGTTCTCGAGCCACATCGGCTCGAACCACGAGAACGGCACGTACAGCTCGGCGACGTCGATCTCCTTGCGCGGATCGCCGATGCGCGCCTGCGCGTAGAGGTCCTTGGCGCAGTCGCGCCCGGCCTGCGGATCGACCTGGTTGCGGCCGGCGAACATCACCGGCTCGCTGCGCGTGGCGAGGCCGTGGATCCACGCCGGCGGGCGCGGGGCGTGCTTCGCGCCGTCCTCGTCGGTGAGCACCATGGCGCACGCGCCGTCGGACGACGGGCAGGTCTCGAGGTAGCGGATCGGATCCCAGAGCATCGGCGAGTCGCGCACCATCGCGATGCTGATGTCCTTCATGCGCAGGTGCGCGTACGGGTTCTTGAGCGCGTGGAGGCGGTCCTTGACCGCGACCATCATGCCGACCTCCTCGGGCGCGCCCGAGCGGTGGATGTACGCGCGCACGAGCGGCGCGAAGTAGCCGCCCGCGCCGGCGGTGAGCTGCGGCTGGAACGGGATGCGCGGCGAGAGCGCCCACATCGCGTTCGACTCCGACTGCTTCTCGAAGGCGACGGTGAGCACGCGGCGGTGGACGCCGCCGATCACGGCCTGCGCCGCGACGATCGCCGTCGAGCCGCCGACCGAGCCCGCGGTGTGGACGCGCAGGATCGGCTTGCCCGCCGCGCCGAGCGCGTCGGCGAGGTAGAGCTCGGGCATGACGACGCCCTCGAACATGTCGGGGGCCTTGCCGATGACGACGGCGTCGATGTCCTTCCAGTCGAGCTCGGCGTCGGCGAGCGCGCGCTGGGCGGCCTGGCGCACGAGGCCGGCGATGGAGACGTCGGCGTGCTTGGCCTTGTGCTGGGTCTGGCCGATCCCGACGATCGCACACCGGTTCATGGAGCCACCTCCGCCGAGAGGGCGCAGACCAGGTTCTGTTGCAGGCACGGTCCGCTGGTCGCGTGGCCGATCGCGCGCTGCGCGCGGCCGTCATGGATGCGCGCGGCGGCGAGGCCGATGCGCGCGAGGCCGTCGGCGATCATTGCGCTCGCGGGGAGCGCGCCGCCCGACGGGTTGACGTCGACGCCGTCGTGGAGGCCGAGCGCGTCGCGCAGGATGAGCTCCTGGTGCGAGAACGGCGCGTGCAGCTCGGCGACGTCGATCCGGCCGAGGGTGCCGACGCGGGCGTGCTCGGCGGCGATCGCCGTCGACGGTGAGCGGGTGAGATCGCGGCTGCCGAGCTGGTGCGGCTCGACGCGGTGGTCGATGCCGCGGATCCACGCCGGCGTCATGCGCTCGGCGGCGCGGCGCGCGGCGTCACCGGCGGCGAGGACGACGGCGCATGCCCCGTCGGCGACCGACGGGCAGTCGTGCGCGCGGAGCGGCGCGACGGTGTAGGCGGC
>JAIOII010000392.1 GCA_019912685.1 Kofleriaceae bacterium | reverse complement strand
GCGCAGTTCGCGCCGCCGCCGCGGGGCGGGCCGCAGGTGCTCGACGTGACGCCGCGCGGGCTCGGCATCGGCACGGTCGCCGGGTTCTGCGAGGAGCTGATCCGGCGGAACTCGCGGGTGCCGGCCGAGATGAAGAAGATGTTCTCGACGTCGCGCGACCAGCAGTCGATGGTGCGCATCCGCGTGTGCCAGGGCGAGAGCCGGCGGATCGACGACAACGTCATCCTCGGCGACCTGGTGCTCGACGGGCTGCCGGCGCGGCCGCGCGGGGAGACGTCGATCGAGGTGACGTTCCAGATCGACGCCAGCGGGATCCTGCAGGTGCGGGCGCGGGACGCGCAGACCGGGCAGGAGCAGCACGCGAGCCTCGATCTGGTGGGCGCGCAGTCGCCGCAGGAGGTCGAAGCGGCGAGGGAGCGGTTCGCTCAGCTGCGGAGATAGGAGAGACGTAGAAGGGTAAGGGTAAGGGTAAGGGTAAGGGTAAGGCGAAGCCCGCTCGCTGGTGCGGGCGTGCTAGAAGGGGGACGTGCGGCAGGCACGCGTCGAGCGCAACACCAAGGAGACCCAGATCGTCGTCGACCTGGCGCTCGACGGCGCGGGGCAGCGGCAGCTCGACACGCCGATCCCGTTCCTGACCCACATGCTCGACGCGCTCGCGCGGCACGGGCTGTTCGATCTGGCGGTGACGGCGAAGGGCGACATCGAGATCGACGGGCACCACACCGTCGAGGACATCGGGCTCGTGCTCGGGCAGTGCTTCCGCGAGGCGCTCGGCGACCGCGCCGGCATCGCGCGGTACGGCTGGGCGACGTTGCCGATGGACGAGACCCTGGCGACGGTCGCGGTCGACTTCTCGGGGCGGCCGGCGTTCGTGTGGAACGTCGCCGGGCTCGAGGGCAAGTGGATCGGCACGTTCGACTGCGAGCTCGCCAAGGAGTTCTTCGCGGCGTTCGCGACGCGGGCCGAGGCCAACGTGCACGTGATGCTGCACTACG
Organism: Kofleriaceae bacterium; assembly: GCA_019912685.1. Classification (GTDB taxonomy): domain Bacteria; phylum Myxococcota_A; class Polyangia; order Haliangiales; family Haliangiaceae; genus UBA2376. The sequence continues at coordinate 972 of JAIOII010000392.1, read as the reverse complement.
GCGGCAACCCGCACCACGTCATCGAGATCATCTTCAAGGCGTTCGCCAAGGCGCTCGACCAGGCGACGCGCATCGATCCCCGGACGCTCGGCGCCGTGCCCTCGACCAAGGGCACGCTGACGACATGAGCCGCGCATGAACGTCGTCATCGTCGACGTCTGCGGCGGCAACCTCCGGTCGGTGGAGAAGGCGGTGGCGACGGCGGGCGGCCAGGCGGTGGTGGTGACCCGGGATCCCGACGTCGTCCGGAAAGCGGACAAGGTGATCGTGCCCGGGCAGGGCGCGTTCGGCGCGTTCACGCGCGGGCTCGCCGAGCGGTCGCTCGAGGAGCCGCTGCGCGAGGTGATCGCGCGCGGGGTGCCGTACCTCGGCATCTGCCTCGGGCTGCAGGTGCTGTTCGACGAGAGCGAGGAGCAAGGGCCGCAGCGCGGGCTCGGGCTCGTCGCGGGCAAGGTCGTGCGCTTCCGCCCGGCGACGCACGACCTGAAGGTGCCGCACATGGGCTGGAACCAGGTGCGGCGGGTGGCGGCGGATCCGCTCGGCGACGCGATCGCCGACGGCGCGCACGTCTACTTCGTGCACAGCTACCACGTGGTGCCGGCGGACCGGCGCGTGGCGGTGATGGACAGCGATCACGGCGGCGCGTTCTGCGCCGCGATCCGCAAGGACAACATGTTCGCCGTGCAGTTCCACCCCGAGAAGAGCCAGAAGGTCGGCCTGGCGTTGCTCGAGAGGTTCGTGAAGTCGTGAAGGTGTTCCCGGCGATCGATCTGCTCGGCGGCAAGGCCGTGCGCCTGCTCGAGGGCCGGCGCGACGCGGCGACGGTGTACCGCGAGCGCCCCGAGGAGCTCGTCGCCGAGCTGTGCGCGGCCGGCGTCGAGCGGCTGCACGTCGTGGATCTCGACGGCGCGTTCGAGGGCGCGCGCAAGCACGCCGACGTGATCGCGCGGCTGTGCGCGGCGGCGCCGGTGC
>JAIOII010000391.1 GCA_019912685.1 Kofleriaceae bacterium | reverse complement strand
CCGCCACCGCCGCCGCCCTTGGCTTCCTTCACCTGATCGACGGCAGCGCTGCCCTTCTGGCCGGCGCCCGCCGAGCCGCCCTTGCCGCCCTGGGCCGACGCCGCGCCCATGTTGAGGTTCACCTGCGAGCCCTCGATCGTGATCGTCCCGCTCGCCTTCACGTCGAGCGCGCCCGCGGTCTCGATCTTCTGATCGGCACCCGACTTGATCGTCGTGTCGCCGTCCTTCGACGTCATCTGCACGGACTTGCCGTGGATGAGCACCTTGGCCTTCGCCTTGATCGTGATGTCACCCGAGCACTCGATGCTCGTGGTCTTCTCCTTCACGTCGAGGCTGACCTTGTTCTTCTTCGTCGAGTCGACAACGATGACCCGCTCGGACCCGTTGGTGTCGTCGAAGATGATGCGGTGGCCGCTCCGCGACTTGATGACCTTGACGTCGTTCTTGCCGTCGGCGTTGCTCTCCGGCGGCATCTGCTTCTGGTTCCACAGGGAGCCGATCACCACCGGCCGCTCGATGTCGCCGTGCACGAACACGACGAGGACCTGGTCGTCCTTCTCGGGCAACAGGTACGTGCCGCGATCGGGGCCGCCCATCGGCATCGCGACGCGCGCCCAGTAGGTCTTCTCGTCGCCCGGCAACCACGGGTACTTCAGCTTGACGAGGAACGGCCGCGTCTCGTCCTTGTTCTCGACGACGATCGCGAGATGGACGCCGCGCACCTTGTCGGCGCGCTCGCTCGGTTGCTGGAACTCGTCGCGGCTGATCACGGTGGGCTCAGTTGACGTTGATCGTGTTGCCCTGGAACTTGCCCGGCTGCCCCGCCTTCATGTCGAGGGTCGAGCCGCTGTCGTAGGTGAGCGTCGCCGACGCGTTCACGTCGATCTTGTCGTCGGCCGAGATCACGACCGAGTCGCCCTCGATCGTCAGCTTGCCGTCGGGGCAGAGGATCTTGAGCTTGCCGCTCATCGCCACCGTGGCCACGCCGGTCGTGCCGGCGCTCTGCGGGGCGGCGATCGTGTGCGCGTTGGGGCCGGAGCCGCCCTGCTCGAACTGACCGATCGTGAGCTGCAGGTTGTCGGTCTTGTCGGCGAGCGAGATCTTGCCCTTCGCCGAGTCGTCGAGCAGCCAACGATGGCCGCTGCGGCTCTTGTAGCCGCGGAACTCGTTCTTGCCGTCGGTGATCGGCTCGGGCGGCGCGTCCGGCTTGTTCCAGATGCCGCCGAGCACCACCGGCTGGCGGATGTCGCCGGCGATGAACACGACCGCGACCACGTCGTCGACCTCGGGGAGCGTGTACCAGCCCCACTTGTCACCGGACATCGGCGTGGCGAGCTGCGCCCAGTGGGCCTGGTCCTGGTCGCCGCCGTCGAGCCACGGGAAGCGCACCTTGATGCGCGCCTGCTTCAGCTCCTCGTCCTTGTTCTGGCAGACGATCGCGTAGTAGACGCCGCACAGGGTCCCGTCGTGGTTCCACGGACGGTGGCCGCCGGCGCGCACTACGCGCCCTCGCCGTCGCGCAGGAGGCGCATGAGGATGCTGTAGCCCCCGCCGGCAGGACCGGCGCCCGGCATCATGCGATGGGTCACGCCCGCGACGAGGTACTTGCCGTTGAAGCGATCGCTCGCGGTGGTCTCGTTGACGACGATCTTCACGACGAGACCGGGCTTCACGCGATTGTCGCCGTGCGCCTCGGCCTCGGCGGTGAGGAAGCCCATGCCGGCCTCGTCGAGCTTGGCCTTGGCGATCGCCTTGGCCTCCTCGACGGAGAAGATCGGGTAGTCGACGTAGAACGTCGCCACCTCGCCGAAGTCGGACAGGGACGAAGCCGCGTTCTTCGAGCCGAGCGGCGTGCTCTTCGCGCTCTCCTCGCCGACGATCTCCTGCTTCTTCTCGGGATCCCACCCGCGCACGGTGACCTTCTTCACCACGTGCGAGTTGGACATGCGCCCGTTGAAGGCCTGGAGCTTGAGCTTGCTGTCGCCCTGCGGACCCTGCGGCCCGAGCACGAACTCGAGGCCCGAGTCACGGTCGAGCTTGGGCGCGTCGAAGAACATCTTGGTGTCCTCGCACCAGATGTTGTAGCCGAGGCGCTTGGCGCGCACGCGCAGGAACTCGAGGTTGGTCTGGTTGTGCTGGTAGACGTGCTTGTGCTTGATCTTCGGCGAGGAGCCGCACTGCGCCGAGAGCCCGGCCTCGCCGGCGAGCGCCGACGCGATGTCCTGGTCCGACTGGTCCTGGAAGGTCTTCGACTTGCGCCCGCGCAGCAGGCGATGGAGCTTGTCGTACGCGCGCAGCGAGAAGCGCGTCTCGCCGCCCTGGCGATAACACGGCTCCTGACCGCACAGCTCGCCCTTGAAGACCGTCGCCTTGTCGCCGCTGCCGCTGCCTTCCTCGTTGTAGCGCGAGCCGCCGCCGATCTTGACCTCGACCGAGGCGCCGAGCTTGAACTTGTCGTTGTAGTCGTGGCTCATGTTCCGCAGCGTCACCACGCACATCCCTGGCTGATCGAGATCCAGGTCGATGGTGAATCCGACGACGTCGCCGTCGGGAATCTCGGTCCCGTTGACGATCACGTCGAAGTCTACGGTGGACGCCGTGTTGCCCATGGCTCAGCTGCCCTTCTTGAACGAGAGGCTGCTCGCTTCCTTGATCTTGACGTTGCAGGTCGCGCGCACGGGCGTGCCGTCGGGGAGGAACATCGTGTACTTCGTGCCGACCGACTCGATCACGCCGAGGAACTCGGGGAGCGCGCCGTTCGCCCACTTGACGCCGACCTTGGGCGGCCGCTTCTCCTCCTCGGAGCCGTCGGGGTTGCGCACCATCGACAGCTTGACGAGGTTGGCGACGAACATGAGGTGCACGTTGCCGCCGATCTCGTAGGTGTCGAACAGGAGCTCGAACGACATCGAGCGACCTTCCGCCGACGTGAACTCGAGATCGGGCACGTTGCCCTTCGAGTTCGGCGCCTTGGTCCACGGCGTCGACTTGTCGAGGGAGAGCTCCTTGGGGTTGTACATCGCGACGACCTCGATCTTCGGCCCCTCGACGGAGTAGATCGTGAGTTTCCCGATGTTCGTATATGTCACGCTCATTGGTACGGATCCCCGCTGCGCTCACGCGCGATGTCGATGAGTCTCAGGACTTCCTGGTAAACCTCGAAGGCGAGCTTCTCGACGTCCGGCTTCTGGCCACCCGACGATTGCGCCGCGACCGTGGGCGTCGAGGACACCGCGGTCGGCGACGCGCCGCGGGCCGACGCGGCGATCGCCTTCGACGGCGTCGCCGCGGCCGTGACGAGGACGAGCTCGGCGAGCGACATGCCGCCGCCCGGGCTGCGGTCGTCGAGCATGCGGCGCGCCGCCGCCTCGAACCACGCCGGGATCTCGGGCTCGCCGCCGCCGGC
>JAIOII010000390.1 GCA_019912685.1 Kofleriaceae bacterium | reverse complement strand
GAAGGAGCCCGCGCGTCCCGCCGCGAAGGAGCCCGCCCGCGCCGTACGCCGCGCCGCGGCCAACGCCGACCAGATCCGCGAGGTCATGCGCGAGCGCCTCGCGCTCCTCGACGGCGGCGCCGATCACTTCGCGCTGCTCGGCGTCACGATGGACGCTTCGCCCGACGAGATCCGCCGGCGCTACTTCGCGCTCGCGCGCCATCTCCACCCCGATCGCCTCGAGGCGGCGGGCATCGCCGACGAGAAGAAGGAGGCGCAGCGCCTCTTCGCGAGGATGAACGAGGCGTTCACCACGCTCACGGATCCCGACAAGCGCCACGCGTACACGCAGATCCAGAAGGCCGGCGGCGAGGCCGCGGTCAAGGCGCGCGAGGCCGCCACCGAGGCGGCGGTGCGCCGCGCCCTCGACGCCGAGGAGCGCTTCCGCCTCGGCGAGATGGCGCTGCGCCGCCAGCAGCTCGAGGTCGCGGTGCGCGAGTTCCAGAAGGCGATCGAGCTCAACCCCGACGAGAGCGACCACCACGCGATGCTCGGCTGGGCGATGTACGTCGCCGCCGGCAACAAGACCGCGGCGCTGCCCACGGTCCGCGGCCATCTGCTCACGGCGATGGACAGGAACAAGAAGAGCGCGCTGCCGCACCTCTACCTCGGCCGCATCGCGCGCATGGAGAACAACCTCGCCGAGGCCGAGAAGCACCTCACCCGCGCCCTCGAGCTCTCGCCCGGCCACGTCGAGGCGACGGCCGAGCTGCGCGCCGTGCAATCGCAGCGCCCGCCCAAGCCGCCCGTCGACAAGGGCAGCCTGTTCTCGCGGCTGACGAAGAAGCCGTAGCCGCGCTCAGCCGACGATCGGCGACAGCCGCGACGCGTTGCCGTCGTCGAAGACGACGTCGATCGTCGGCTCGGCGTGCCCGTCACCGCGCTTGACCCCGCCGATCCGCGCCGGCACGTCGACGGACTGATCGCCGCGCGAGACGCGGAGGGTGAGGCGCTCGCCGAGCTCGAGGAGGAGCGGCCCGCGCAAGGTCGCGCCCGACGTGGTCACCGCCACGACGTCGAACATCGCGTAGGGCCCGTGCTCGGACCCGACCACGGTGATGGTGATCGCGTCGGCCGCCGGCGTGGGCTCGGGTCGGACCATCGGGGGCTATCCTACACGAAGGCCGCCCTCCAGGCTTCCGGGCGACGGTCCGACGAGCTAACCTGTGCCCCGTGTCGATGCTCAAACCGGTCGAAAAGCAGCGAGTGGCCGAGGAGATCGTCGAGCAACTTCGCTCGCTCATCCTCACCGGGCAGTATCCACCCGGCTCCAAGCTGCCACCCGAGCGTGACCTGTCGAAGCGCCTCGGCGTGAACCGCGCCTCGCTGCGCGAGGCGCTGAAGAAGCTGGAGCACCTGGGCCTGGTCCGCATCCGCCAGGGCGACGGCACGCGGGTCACCAACTTCATGGAGACCGGCGGAATCGAGCTGGTGCAGCACCTGCTGCCGCTCGCCGGGCGCAACCACCCCGAGCTCATCCGCGACATGCTCGAGCTGCGCCGCATCTTCGGACGCGAGATCGCGCGGCTCGCCGCGTTCCGCTGCCCCACCGACGGCGCGCAGAAGCTGACCGCCCTCGCCGACAAGGCCGACGCGGCGACGAGCCCGCTCGAGGTGTTCGAGACCGACTTCGAGTTCTACGTCGCGCTCACGCAGATCGCGGGCAACGCGGTGATGGGGCTCCTCATCAACACGGTGCGCGAGGGCGTGCGCAGCTACATGCCGCTGCTCTCCAACCTGACGGCGACGCCCGACATCGTGCGCGCGCACCATCGCGCGCTGATCGAGGCGGTGCAGGCCAAGGACGCCGAGCGCGCCGCCAAGATCGCCGACGATCACCTGCGCGCCGGCGCCGAGCTGGCCGCGCGCATGGGCGGCCGGTCCGAGCTGCAGCCGCAGCCGCTCCCCGCCGCCTGAAGCCCGATCGAGCTCGACGATGGCGCTGACACGGGACGAGGTCGCCGAGATCGCGCAGCTCGCGCGCCTGGCGATGAGCGAGAGCGAGCTGGAGTCGCTGCGCGGCGAGCTGGCGGCGATCCTCGATCACGTCGCCGCGTTGGCCGAGGTGGACACGACCGGGGTCGATCCGATGACGCACGCGGTGCCGACGACGCTGCGCCTGCGCCCGGACACGGCGGCGCCGTCGCTGCCGGTCGAGGTCGCCCTGCGCGACGCGCCCGTCGAGCGCGACGGATGCTTCGAGGTCCCGGCGATCATCAAGGCCGCGACGTGAGCAGCGACCTCGCCTTCGCCGGCGTGGTCGAGCTCGCGCGTCGCGTGCGCGCGCGAGAGGTGAGCGCGCGCGAGGTCACCGACGCGTTCCTCGCGCGCATCGACGCCCACGACGGCGCGATCGGCGCGTACCTCGCCGTCGATCACGAGGGCGCCCGCGCGCGCGCGGACCAGCTCGATCTCGACGTCGCGAGCGGCAAGGACCCCGGCCCGCTCGCCGGCGTGCCGATCGGCGTGAAGGACGTGATCGTCACCGAGGGCCTGGTGACGACCGCCGGCTCGAAGATCCTCGACGGCTGGATCCCGCCCTACGACGCCACCGCGGTGGCGCGGCTGCGCGCGGCGGGCGCCGTGATCCTCGGCAAGCTCAACTGCGACGAGTTCGCGATGGGCAGCTCCAACGAGCGCAGCGCGTGGAAGCCGTGCGCCAACCCCTGGGACCCGACGCGCGTGCCCGGCGGCAGCTCGGGCGGTAGCGCCGCGGCGGTCGCGGCCGG
>JAIOII010000389.1 GCA_019912685.1 Kofleriaceae bacterium | reverse complement strand
GAGCGATCCGGCCCCGCGCCGGCCGCCCCCGCGGGCAGCTTCGCCGCCGCGACCACCGCCCGTAGGTGAGTCGCGGTGGTCGCGGTGGTCGCGTGGTGGTCGCGTGGTGGTCGCGCGGTGGTCGCGCGGTGGTCGCGTTGGTCGCGCGTTGGACACCGCGTGCAGACCACCGCATCGATCTGTCGAATCGTCGAGCCCGAGAGCCCGAGAGCCCGAGGCCCGAGGGCCCGAGGGCCCGCCCGAGCGGCTGCGCCGCGATCGCTCAGTGGTTGGGGTGCGCCTGGCTGATGTGCCCGAGCGCGCTCTGCGGGTCGCGCGTGCGCGCCAGGTCGCCGATCGACACGATGCCGACCGCCACGCCGTCGCTCACCACCGGGATGCGGCGGATCGCGTGCTTGCTCATGAGCTGGACGGCCTCGTCGATCGAGTCGTTCGGCTCGAGGACCACGAGCTGCTCCGAGGCGACGTCACCCGCGAACGTCGTCGCGAAGTCGCAGCCGTCGGCCGCCGCGCGGATGACGATGTCACGGTCGGTCACGATCCCGTGGACGCTTCCGTCTTCGTTCGTGACCAGCACGTCGCCGATGTCCTGATCGCGCATCAGGCACGCAACCTCCTGCAGGCTGGTATCGGCGCGGACGCTGAACACGCGCCGCGTCATCACGTCCTGGATCTCGTTGGCCATGTTCCTCTCCGTTCTCGGGTTGCCTCCGCCAGCGCTTGCAAACCGCGTGCGCGCGGCGGAGATTGCGACCGTGACGCGCGCGATGATCGAGCTGGTCGGCGTCTCGCGTCGCTTCGGGCGGGACGGCCCCTGGGCGGTGCGGGACGTGACGCTCGCGGTCGGCCGCCGCGAGCTGCTCGCCGTCCTGGGCGAGTCCGGCAGCGGCAAGACGACCCTCGTGAAGATGATCAACCGCCTCGTCGAGCCCGACGGCGGCGCCGTGCGCGTCGACGGCAAGGACGTGCGCGCGCACGACATCGTCGCGCTGCGGCGGACGATCGGCTACGTCATCCAGAGCGCGGGCCTGTTCCCGCACCGCACGGTCGGCGAGAACGTCGGGGTCGTGCCGCGGCTCCTCGGCTGGTCGCCGGCGAACGTCGCGGCGCGCACCGACGAGCTGCTCGGGCTCGTCGGCCTGCCGCCGGCGGAGTATCGCGACCGCTATCCCGATCAGCTCTCGGGCGGGCAGCGGCAGCGCGCGGGCGTGGCGCGCGCCCTCGCCGCGCGGCCCGAGGTGCTGCTCCTCGACGAGCCGTTCGGCGCGCTCGATCCGATCACGCGGGTCGCGCTCCAGGGCGAGCTGCGCCGCCTCCACGACGAGCTCGAGCTGACGACGGTGATGGTCACGCACGATCTGATCGAGGCGTTGACCCTCGCCGATCGCATCGCGGTGATGTGCGGCGGCGAGCTGCGCCAGGTCGGGACGCCGGCCGAGCTGATGACGGCGCCGGCCGACGCCTACGTCGCGAAGCTGATGGCCATGGTCCGGCACCAGGCCGACGCGCTGCACGGGCTCGGCGCGCGAGGCGACGCGCCGTGAGCGGAGACGTGAGCGAGCTCGTGCGCGGGCTGCCGCCGCTCCTGGCCGATCACCTGCGGATCACGCTCGTCGCGCTCGCCGCGGGCGTCGCGCTCAGCCTGCCGCTCGCCCTCGCGGTGGCGCGCCGGCCGCGCGCGGCGGCGGCGGTGATGGCGGTGGCGTCGGTGGTGCAGACGATCCCGGGGCTCGCGCTCCTCGCGCTCATGGTGCCGGTGATCACGCAGACCGGCGGGCTCGGCGTCGGCGTGTCGGCGTTCGGCTTCTGGCCGGCGGTGATCGCGCTGACGCTGTACGCGGTCCTGCCCGTCGCGCGCAACGCGATCACCGGGCTGCGCGGCGTCGATCCGGCGGTGATCGAGGCGGCGCGCGGGCTGGGGATGACCGACGGCCAGATCCTGCGCGAGGTCGAGCTGCCGCTCGCCGCGCCGGTGGTCGCGGCCGGCGTGCGCACCGCGACGGTGTGGACCGTCGGCGCCGCGACGCTGGCGACGCCGGTCGGGCAGCCGTGCCTCGGCAACTACATCTTCGCCGGGCTGCAGACGCGCAACTGGACGATGTTGCT
>JAIOII010000388.1 GCA_019912685.1 Kofleriaceae bacterium | reverse complement strand
ATGGAGGGCGCGACCGCGCGCGCCGTGCGGATCGACGAGCATCAGCGCGAGGTCGGCGCCGCTCGCGTCGAACGCGTGTGGCGTGTCGGCGGCGATCAGCGCCGCGCGCCGCCGGACGCTGCGGTCGAGCGTGAGCGACAGCGTGCCGGCCCGCGCCCACACGAGCTGCACCGCGTGGTGCGCGTGCCGGTCGGCAGCGCCGCCCGGCCCGATGAACAAGGTCGTGCCGGCGTCGAGGAAGAGGCGCCCCGCCCACGGTCGAGCCATGCCCCCCAACTGTACCGCGATGCTACTTGCGGATGCCGCCGGCGTTCGGCCGCGCGCGCGTCGTCTTGTCGACGTAGATGATCGCGTCGTAGCGCTTCGACACCTCCTGCGGCGAGCTCATGTTCGCCTCGTTGGTGAAGACCGCGCCCGTGTCGCGCATCGGGTGCGGGGCCGCGAACCAGTCGGCGACCACGCCGCGCGGCGCCTTGCGCAGGTCGACCACGACGATCGGCTTGCCGGTGGCGCGGAACGGCGCGCTCACGTCGGTCTCCGGCGGCGGCCCGAGCGTGTGCTCGGTGACCGCGCTGCCCTGGCCCTTGGTCCAGTCGCGCGCCTGGAACGAGCCCTCGCCGAAGACGAAGCCGAAGATGACGTAGCCCTTGCCGTGGCGCTCGCGCAGGTGCGCGCCCTGGTTCTTCATCGCGCCGAGGCCGTTCGACACGTGGCCGTTGTGCGCCCAGAGGACGACGCGCGAGCGCTTGCCGAGCCGGGCGAGGATGTGGTCGACGTTGTCGGCCATCGCGACGTCGCGCGCCTCGAAGCTCTTCGCCCCGGCGCGGAACAGCGCGGCGGCCTGTCCGATCACGCGCACGTCCTCGCGTGCGTCGAGGTAGGCGTCCTTGCCGGCGAGCTTCGACCACGCCGCGCGCTCGCGATCGAAGCGCGCGGCGAGCGTGGCGATCGCGTCGAGCGTCGCCTTGGCCTCGGCGGCCGGCCTGGCCGCGAACGTCTGCGACGCCGCGTCGGTGCCGAAGACGGCGAGCGGCGCGGCGAGGGTGTCGGCCTCGGACGGCACGACCCGCTTCAGGAAGGCGACGACGTTCGCGTACGCGACCGAGGCCGTCTGCATGTCGTCGCCGAAGAACTGGATCTTCTTCGTGTGCCTGGGGTCGGCGTTCCACGCCCGCATCCACTCGACGAGCGCGAGCACCTCCTCGGTGTTCCACGTCCAGAAGTAGATGCCGTCGAGCGCCTTCCTCGGATCGCCCTTGCCGTGCAGCACGTAGTCGTTGATCGCGCGGCACTCGGGCAGGTTGGCCTCGATCACGAACGCGTCGAAGCCGTGCTCGGCGACGAGGTACTCGAGGAAGCGGTGCTTGAGCTGGAAGAACTCGCGCGTGCCGTGCGTCGCCTCGCCGAGCGCGACGATGCGCGCCTTGCCGATCATCTTGCCGATCGGCTTCAGGTCGGCGAAGCCGTTGCCGGCCTCGGCCGACGCGAGCGGCACCGCGTGCTTCGCGACCCACGCGTTCACCTCTGCGGGCGGCGGCCCGAGCACCGTGGCCTTCACCTCGATGGCGACCTCGTCGCCCGTGCGCTTGCCCGCGGCGCTTCCGACGACGGCCTTGCCACGCAGCGTCGCGCCGTACTCCTCGCCGCGCGGCAGCCGCGCCTCGAAGCGGCCGTCGGCGCCGACCGGCACGACGAAGATGTCGGTCTGGTGGTTGCTGTACGGCGCGACCTCGACGCGACTGTCCGCCGGCAGCGGGTTCGCGGCGGTCACGCGGCCGCGGACGAGGACGCCGCCCTCGCCGATCGCGAAGCGCAGATCGCGCGTGTCGTCCGCGAGCTCGCGCGGATCGAAGAAGACGCCGGCGCCGCTCGGGTGATGCGCCGACATGCCCCAGGCGCCGGTCCTCGCGGCGAGCTCGAAGCGGCCCGACGCGTCGGTGGTCACGAACGCGTGCACGTTGCCGCTCGCGTCCATCAGGGTCACGATCGCGCCCACCGCGGGCTTGCCGGCCGGATCGACGACGACGCCGGCGAGCGTGATCGGCTTCGCCGGCGGCACGTCGACGACCTCGAGGCGCAGGTCGTCGAACCACGCGGTGCCGCCGCCGACGAGCAGCGGGCCGAGCACGAGCTGGGCGGCGTCGGCGGGGACGTCGAT
>JAIOII010000387.1 GCA_019912685.1 Kofleriaceae bacterium | reverse complement strand
GACGCGCACCGGGCCGTCGGCGGAGACGGTGCGGCCGGAGGCGGGGACGATCGCGACGGAGATGGCCGCGTTCGCGCCCTGATCGACGGTGAGCTCGGAGGCGACGCGCAGGTCGTAGCCGCCGTCGTCGTCGGCGCGGGCGGCGGTGCACGCCGCGAGCGCGAGCGCCAGCGCGATGGGCGCCCCGCGCGTCACAGGATCTGCGTCGCGAGCTCCGCGAGGGCGCTGCGCTCGCCCTTGGAGAGGGTGACGTGGCCGGCGATCGCCTCGGGCTTGAAGCGCTCGGCGACGGTGGTGAGCCCGTTGTTCGAGGAGTCGAGGTACGGGTGATCGATCTGGTAGGGGTCGCCGGTGAGGATGATCTTCGTGCCCTCGCCGGCGCGCGTGACGATGGTCTTCACCTCGTGCGGCGTGAGGTTCTGCGCCTCGTCGACGATCATGAAGACGTTGGGCAGCGAGCGGCCGCGGATGTAGGTGAGCGGCTCGATCTCGACGAAGCCGAGGTCCATGAGCTCGGCGTAGCTGCGGCCGTCCTTCTTGTCGTTGCGGTTGAGCCCGAGCAGCAGCTCGAGGTTGTCGTAGATCGGCTGCATCCAGGGGTTGAGCTTCTCCTCGATGTCGCCGGGAAGGAAGCCGATGTCGCGGCCGAGCGGGAAGATCGGGCGGCTGACCAGGAGCTTCTGGTAGGTCTCCTCCTCGGTGACCTTCTGCAGGCCGGCGGCGAGCGCGAGGAGCGTCTTGCCGGTGCCGGCCTTGCCGACGAGGGTGACGAGCTTGATGTCGTCGTTGAGCAGGAGGTCGAGGGCGTAGTGCTGCTCCTTGTTGCGCGGGCGGATGCCCCAGACGCCGTCGCGCAGCTTCTTGACCGGGATGACCTTGCCCGACCCCTTGTCGGACTTGCCGAGCGCGCTCTTGCCGCTCGCCTCGTCCTTGAGCAGCACGTACTCGTTCGGGTAGAGGCCGCCCTCGATGTCGACGGCGACGCCCCCCTCGGCGTAGAGCGCGTCGATCGCGCCGGCGTCGACGGCCACCTCGCGGTTGCCGGGGTAGAGTTCCTCGATGCTGATGCGCTCGGGTTCGTAGTCGACGGTGTGGAGGCCGAGCGCGTCGCCCCGGACGCGCATGTTGACGTCCTTGGAGACCAGGATCGTGGCGATGCCGGGCTCGGCGTCGCGGACCTCCATCGCCAGCTCGAGGATGCGCTGGTCCATCGAGCGCGAGTCGTAGCTCGGGTTCTTGGGCGGGTTCTTGGCGAGCGCGACGCGCACCGTGCCGCCGTTCTTCATCGGCTGCGGCTTGGAGAGCCCGCCGTCGTGCCGGTGCTGATCGAGGATGCGCGCGATCTGGCGCGCGTTGCGCCCGAGCTCGGCCTGATCCTTCTTGAAGCTGTCGATCTCCTCGATCACGTAGATCGGGATCACCACGTTGTTGTCCGCAAACGAGAAGATCGCCTGCGAGTCGTGGAGCAGCACGTTCGTGTCCAGCACGTAGTTCTTGACGGCCACGTCTCGATGTTCCCGGCGCGGGATCGGCGTGGCAAGCGCGGGCATGCCGCAAATCGTCCGGGAGCGGACGCGCGTGCGGTCCGGGCGGCATGAGCGGGCGAAAACGCGGTAGGCTTTCGCCCCCGGTGCGCGCCCTCGCACACGTCGTCCTGGCGCGATCAACCGGCCGTCAGGACGCCTTCTTGGCGCGGGCGGCGACGAACTGCGCGTAGGTGACGACCTGGTTCCGGCCCGAGTGCTTGGCGTGGTAGAGGGCGTGGTCGGCGCGCTCGATGAGGGTCGCGCGATCCTTGGCGTCGTCGGGGAACGAGGCGACGCCGACCGACATGGTGACCTTGAGCGGGCCCTTGTCGGTCTCGACGACGATCTTGCCGACCTCCTGGCGCAGGCGATCGCCGACCTGGCGCGCCTGCTCGGCGGTCGAGCTCTCGAGGACGACCGCGAACTCCTCGCCGCCGTAGCGCGCGGTGATGTCGATCTTGCGCGCGACCTGCTCGAGCACGCGCGCGACGCGGCGCAGGACCTCGTCGCCGACCGGGTGGCCGTAGTTGTCGTTCACCTTCTTGAAGAAGTCGACGTCGGTGAGGAGAAGCGCCGCCTGGTGGCCGTGGCGCTCGGCGCGCTCGAGGAGCTGCGCGAAGCGATCCTGGAAGGTTCGATGGTTGGTGAGGCCGGTGAGGCCGTCGGTCGTCGCCATCGTCTCCATGCGCTTGTAGAGGAGGCCGTTCTGGAGCGACACGGCGACCTGCGTCGCGATCACGCCGAGCATCTCGCGCACGTCGGCGCCGAAGCGCTTCTCGGCGCGGGCCGCGAGCATGAGCGTGCCGATCGCCTCGTCGGCAGCGACCAGCGGGAGGACGAGCAGCGACTTCGCCTCGTCGAGCTTGACGCGCTTCGTGTAGATCGGCGCGGTCACCTCGCGCGGCTCGCCGCCCGCCGGCAGGTAGTGGCGGTTCTTCACGACCATCGCGGCGAGCCCGGCGTTGTCCTTGAACTCGAGGCCGGCGAGCGCCTCGACGTCGAGGAGCGGCTCGGCGCCGGGGCGGAGGCGCACGGCGGCGACGCGGTGGCGCGACTTGTCGCGGTCGTAGAGCGTGATCGCGGCGGCGTCGCACTCGACGATCGCCGCGGCCGCGTCGAACGCCGTCTCCATCACCTGCTCGGGCGTCAGCGCGCGGCCGAGGAGCGCCGTCGCCTGGAAGAACCGCTCGTGCTCGTACTTGGCGCGCTCGACGGCGCGGAAGACCTGCTCGGCCTGGACGGCGCGCACGAGCTGGGCCGCCGCGTCGACGAGGAGCTCGCGCGCGTCGTCGGCGAACGGCGTCGGCCGGTCGGCGCAGAGGACGCCGCGGAGGTGCGGGCCCTCGA
>JAIOII010000386.1 GCA_019912685.1 Kofleriaceae bacterium | reverse complement strand
GGCACGGGCACGGGCACGGGCACGGGTTCCGGAATGGGGGTCGGGGGGCGCGCGCAGGCCAGGAGGATCAGCGGAGACAGCCGCACAGGCGTAGTATGGGGCATACGTGACGGGGCGACGGATCAGCTACCGACTGAGCCTTGCCGTCGCCGTGCCTCTGCTCGTGCTCGTCACCGGCGCGATCGTCATCGCGTACAGCCACGGCCGCGCCAGGGCGCAGATCGAGCGGCACACCGCCGAGCTCTTCCGCCGCGTGTCGACCCAGGCCGGCGACGAGGCCAGGGCACACCTCCTCCGCGCGGCGCCCGTCGCCGAGCTCGCCGCGCGCCTCATGGAGGACGACGTCAGCACGCCGGAGGCGAGGCGCGCGCTCGCGAACCGCTTCGTCGCCTTCCTGCGCGCGCACCCCGAGCTCTCCTGGGTCAGCTACGCCGCGGAGGACGGCTCGTTCACCGGCGCCTTCCACTCCGCGTCGGGCGACTACCGCACCAACCTCAGCCAGATCGCCGGCGGCAAGACCGAGATGACCGAGCACACGGTCGCCGAGGACGGCACGTGGTCCGAGCTCCGCCACGAGGCCGACACCGGCTACGACCCGCGCACCCGCCCCTTCTACACGCTCGCCCGCGCACGCGGCGCGCGCGTCTTCACCGAGCCCTACATCTTCTTCGAGCAGGGCGTCCCCGGCATCACGTGCGCCCTGCCCCTCCTCGATCGCGCCGGCGCCCTGCGCGGCGTCATCACCGTCGACTTCGATCTCAACCGGCTCTCGCAGTTCGTCGCCGGCCTGCGCCTCTCGCCGCGCGGCGAGGTCTTCCTCTTCACGCCCGGCGCGACGCCCGGCGCCCAGATCGTCGTCGCGCACCCGACGACCCGCCTCGTCGAGACCACCGGTCAGGGCGCCGGCGGCGAGCTCGTGTCGGTCGCCGACGTCGACGACGGCGCCGTGCAGGCGGTCGCGGCGGCGGCGGCGCGCGGCCAGCGCGGCTTCTTCGCCTTCTCGCACGGCGGCGGCGCCTGGTACGGCTCGGTCGGCGAGATCGCGATCGACGACGGGCTCACGTGGCTCGTCGCCGCCGCCGCGCCCCAGTCCGACTTCACCGCCCAGCTCGCGCGCGACCTGCGCACGATGCTCCTCGTCAACCTCGCCGTCCTCGCGCTCGCCATCGTCGCCGCCTTCCTCCTCGCCAGCGGCGTCTCGCGCCCGCTCGTCGAGCTGGCCCGGGAGATGGGCGAGGTCGGGCAGTTCCGCCTCGACGAGCGCTCCGACAGGCACTCGATGTTCCGCGAGCTGGAGCTGATGCACGAGGCGCTCGCCCGCACGAAGCGCGGCCTCCGCTCCTTCGCCGCCTATGTGCCGCGCGATCTCGTCCGCGCCGTGCTCGCGTCCGGCAAGGAGGCCGTGCTCGAGGGCGAGGTGAAGGAGCTGACGGTCTTCTTCTCCGACATCGCCGGCTTCACGACGCTCGCCGAGTCGCGCACGCCCGAGGAGCTCGTCCAGCTCCTCGGCGGCTACCTCGACGACGTCACCACCGTCATCGCCGCCCACGACGGCACCGTCGACAAGTTCCTCGGCGACGGCGTCATGGCCTTCTGGGGCGCGCCCGCGGACGCGCCCGACCACGCCGCGCTCGCGTGCGAGGCCGCCGTGCGCATCCAGCGCAAGCTCGCCGCCGCCGCCGGCGCCCCGCTCGTCACGCGCATCGGCCTCGCGACCGGCCCGGTCCTCGTCGGCAACATCGGCTCGCACGAGCGGATGAACTACACGGTGCTGGGCGACGTCGCGAACCTCGCCGCGCGCCTCGAGGGCCTCAACAAGCAGTACGGCACCTCGATCATGATCGCGGAGCCCACGGCGCGCGCCGCCGGGGATCGCATCGTCGCGCGCCCCGTCGATCTCGTCGCGGTCAAGGGCAAGACCGAGGCGACGCGCGTCTACGAGATCCTCGCGCTCGCCGGGGACGCGGACGCCGACGCCGCCCGTGCGCTCGCGCGCGCCTCGAGCGAGGCGTTCGAGCGCTACCTCGCGCGCGACTTCGCCGGCGCGCTGGTGGCGTGCGAGGCCGCGCTCGCGCTCCGCCCCGAGGACACGACGCTGGCGCGTCTCCGTGACCGATGCCACGCCCTGGAGAGATCACCCCCAGCTGGTGACTGGTCCGGCGTGGTCCACGCCACCGACAAGTAGCTTCTGGCGGAGACCCCCACCTCGGGCCTACGATGCCCGTCATGCGCCTTCCGTCGCTGGTCGCACTCCTCCTATGCGCCACGGCCGCCGCGTGCTCGTTCCAGCCGAACGGGCCGAACCCCGGCGATGACGACGACGTCACCGACGCCGCGGTCGAGGTCGACGCGTGCGTCCCGGTCGCCGAGACCTGTGAGGGCACCGACCAGGACTGCGACGGCATGATCGACGAGGGCCTCACCACCGGCGCGCCGTGCGACGGCCCCGACGCGGATCAGTGCCTCGACGACATGACGATCTGCGACTCGACCGGCGCCGTCGTCTGCGGCGACACGAGCGGCGACGACGACGCGGAGGTGTGCAACGGGGCCGACGACGACTGCGACGGCACCCCCGACGACGGCTTCCAGATCGGCGTGGCGTGCGACGGCGAGGACGGCGACGAGTGCAAGGAAGGCGCGTTCGCCTGCGCCCAGGACGGCCTGGCCGCGATCTGCACCGACGAGACGTCGACGATCGTCGAGGAGTGCAACGGCCTGGACGACGACTGCAACGGCGCGATCGACAACGGCTTCGACACGATGACCGACGAGGAGAACTGCGGCGAGTGCGGCAACGAGTGCACCAACGGCCGCGGCACCACCACCTGCTCGATGGGCGCGTGCGTCCCGTCCTGCACCAACGGCGCCGCCGACTGCGACGGCGACCCCGACAACGGCTGCGAGCTGCAGGACACGAACCCGACCTGCAACATGGGCGCGAGCGTCGGCCTCACCGTGTCCGGCGACGCCGCGCAGACCGTGATGACGACGGGCACGACCGAGTCCTTCATCCGGGTGCGCATCCGCGAGACCCAGGTGCCCGATATCGCCATCACCGCGAGCATCCAGCTCACGAGCGGCGCCGGCGCCGACTACGACCTCGTCGTCTACTGCACCGGCTGCGGCTCGCTGCCGCTCTCGGACTCGAGCGACAACACGATCGAGGTCGGGCGCAGCGACGTGCAGAACAACGATCGCACCTTCGACGTGTTCGTCGAGGTGCGCTACGACGGGACCACGCCGTCGACGACCTGCGCGCCCTGGACCCTGACCGTCACCGGCAACGTCACCACCGCCAACCGCTGCGGCGGCGCCTGAGCGAGGGCGCGGCGGCTACTTCGCGTACTTGACGTTCAGGTCGATGTAGACCGAGTCGCCGATCGTCGGGTACATGCTGTCCTCGCCGGTGAGGAGGCTCGCCACGCCGAGGCCGCCGTGCGCGATGATCGGCCCGAGCTTCACGTCGAGCGCGCCGCCGGCGTAGATGCGGCCGCCGTTCGACGGCTTGAACGACACGTCGTCTCCGGTGAAGACCCCGAGGTCGGCCGACACCTTGAGCAGCGAGCCGAGCTGGACGACGAGCGACGTCGGCACCTGGACGGCCTGGAGCGCCTCCATCGTACCCGACTGGTAGACGAACTGGGGCGCCAGCTTGAAGTCGATGAGGCTCGACATCTTCACGCGCATGTCGAGGCCGCCGGCGACACCCGGCTTGAAGTCACCGAGGAACAGCGGGAAGTCCTTCTCCGAGAGCAGCATCGCGCCCTCGCGCATGTACGCGCCGGTCAGGACCAGCGCGACGTCCGTGTCCTTGGCCTTGGGCGCGAACGGCACGTCGTACCTGGGCAGGCGCGCGTCGAGCGTGACCGACATGCCGCCGATCGTCCTCGCCTCGAGGCCGTCGATGTCCGGCTTCTTGACGGCGAGCGGGATGTTGCCGTTCACGGTGACCGTGTCGAGCAGGTAGTACTTGCCCCTCAGGTCCGCGGCGATCCAGTTGAAGGTCGCGAACTGGCCCATCTCGTCCGGACCGCTCGGCAGGCGCACCTGGCCGCCGGCGTCGAAGTCGCCGCGGCCCGGCTGCTTGGCGGCCTGGTCCATCTCGGGATCGGCGGGCGGCTGGTCCACCGGCGCCGGCTCGGGCGGCAGCGGGTCCGGCGGCGGCGTCTGGGCCCAGGTGAGCGTGGTCGAGCTGACGAGCGTGGCGATGACGATCGCGGTGCGGTTCATCTTCGTTCCCCCTGCGTCCAGTAGACGACCCTACCTGCGTGAGGTGCCAGCCACGCAGCCGTGAGAGCGCCGTGAGACGTCGGGTACGTCCCGGGTCAGCGACCGAGATCCCGCGGGGTGCCCTCGAGGAGGACGAGGCGCGCGCCGAGCCGCACCAGCCGGACCCCGTGCAGCGTCGCGGACCAGTAGTCGGCGCCGTCGCTCGTGGCCCGCTTCTGCCCCACCTCGATCAGGAACTGCGTCACCACCGGATCGTCGGCGTCACCGTCGAGGACCGCCTCCGCGGTCTCGCGCACGACCGACGCCGACGCGCGCAGGTCGGAGACCCGCAGCGACACGCTGCCGCCCATCGGTCCGGGCAACGATCCGATCATGATCGGTGGATCGGCGACGAACGCGACGGGCGGATCGAGATCCATCCCCTCGAGCCCATGCGCGCGGTAGACGAGCGCCTTCGCGTCGGCGTCGTACGGCTCCCAGCCGCCGTGCTCGAACGAGACGACGATCCTCCCGGTCGGCGGCGTGCCCTCGATCAGCGTCTTCTCGAGGGCCATCCGGGTCATCACCGGGTGCGCCCAGTCGAGCGTTTCCGGGGCCACCGCGTCCGCGCGCAGCGCCACCGTCGAGGGGCGGAACGGACCGGGATCGTCGACGACGGGTGACGGCGGCGTCGGTACGACCACCTCGTCGCGCCGCGTCGAGCCGGACCTGGAGGCGTCCTTGGGACAGGCGGTCAGGAGGGCCAGGAGGACCAGGATTCCGGCGCGGTGCACGGGCCCGATGGTACGACGGCCCTCGGTTTTCCGAGGCGGGGTCTGGACCTGCGGCCCAGGATGAGCGGCCGCGGACTGCCGATGTCATTCATTTTGGGGTAGCGGCGGGGTGCCGGGGCGTGATTCAGTCCGCGCCTTACCAGCGTTTACCAGCGAGGTGCTTTCGCCATGTTCAAGTCGCCCATCACGTTCCGTCTCCTGGCCTCGGTGACCTTGGTTCTGACCACCGCGGCCGCGTGCGGCCCGAGCGTCTCGGGCGGCGATGACGACGACGACGGCAACAACGGCGATACCGACGCCGGTAACGGCAACTGCACCCCCACCGGCGCCGAGGTCTGCGACAACTTCGGCGACGACGACTGCGACGGCCGCTTCGACTGCGACGACCCCGACTGCCACACGCAGACGGCGTGCACGACCAACGAGAACTGCGGCACCCTCGACTCGCCGTCCGGCATGCTCTCGCTCCCTGACGGTGCCTGCCCCGAGGACGAGACCCAGCCCTGCCAGGGCTTCGAGAACTCGCTCAACTTCACCGGCTTCACCGCCGGCCAGACGCTCCCCAACGTCCAGGGCCTCCGCGGCATCTGCGTGAACATGGAGCACTCGTGGATGCGCGACCTCGTCATCTACGCGCAGTGCCCGACCGGCACCCGCGTGATGCTCCACGACTTCGTCGGCCACACCGGCGGACAGGTCTACCTCGGCATCCCCAACGACGCCGACGAGGGCAACCCGCAGCCCGGTACCGGCTGGGACTACTGCTGGCGTCCGGGCGCGACCAACGCGGCGTGGATCCCGTACGCCAACGCCAACCTGGTCGGCACGCTGCCCGCGGGTGACTACCAGTCGTCGGAGCCGCTCGATGCGTTCGTCGGCTGCCCCCTCAATGGCCTCTGGACGATCCGCGTCGAGGACCGGTGGGGCATCGACAACGGCTTCATCTTCAACTGGACCGTCGAGTTCGACGCGGGCCTCGTCGAAGACTGTGACAACTGGCCGGGCTGATCCGGCCGCGGTTCGCGCCACGATCGACGCGGTCTGGCGCATGGAGTCCGCGCGGCTCCACGCCGGGCTCGCGCGCATGGTGCGTGACGTCGGGCTCGCCGAGGAGCTCGCGCAGGACGCGCTCGTCGCCGCGCTCGAGAGGTGGCCGGAGACCGGCATCCCCGAGAACCCGGGCGCGTGGCTCATGGCGACGGCGAAGAACCGCGCCATCGACCGCCTGCGCCGGCACCAGCGCATCGCGCACAAGCACGAGGAGCTGGCGCACGCGGCGCCCCAGGTCGATCCCAAGGAGGCGCTGGCCGACCGGCTCGACGACGACGTCGGCGACGACCTCCTGCGGCTCGTGTTCACGTGCTGCCACCCCGTCCTGTCGGGCGACGCGCGCGTCGCGTTGACCCTGCGCATGCTGTGCGGGCTCACGACCGACGAGATCGCGCGCGCGTTCCTCGCGCCGGAGGCGACGATCGCGCAGCGGATCGTCCGCGCCAAGCGCACGCTGGCCGACGCCAGGGTCCCGTTCGAGGTCCCGCGTGGCGAGGAGCGCGAGGCGCGGCTCGCGTCGGTGCTCGAGGTGATCTACCTCGTGTTCAACGAGGGCTACGCCGCCACCGCGGGTGACCACTGGATGCGGCCCGCGCTGTGCGAGGACGCCCTGCGGCTCGGCCGCATCCTCGCCGAGCTCGCGCCGGGCGAGGCCGAGGTGCACGGGCTGGTCGGGCTCATGGAGATCCAGGCGTCGCGATCGCGGGCGCGCGTCGGTCCCGGCGGTGAGCCGATCCTGCTCCTCGAGCAAAACCGCGCGCGCTGGGATCAGCTCCTCATCGGGCGCGGGCTCGCCGCGCTCGCGCGCGCGGAGGCGATCGTCGAGGGTGGCGGCGCGCGCGGGCCGTACGTGCTCCAGGCGGCGATCGCCGCGTGTCACGCGCGGGCGCGCACCGCGGACGAGACCGACTGGGTGAAGATCGCCGCGCTCTACCAGGCGCTCGCGCAGGCGTCGCCGTCGCCGGTGGTCGAGCTCAACCGTGCGGTCGCGGTCGGCATGGCGTTCGGACCGGAGGCGGGGCTCGCGATCGTCGACGCGATCGCCGACGCGCCCGCGATGCAGCGCTACCACCTCCTGCCCGCGGTGCGGGCCGACCTGCTCCTGCGGCTGGGCCGCACCGACGAGGCCCGGACCGAGCTCGAGCGGGCGGCGTCGCTCACGAGAAACGCGCGCGAGCGCGAGCTGCTCCTGGCCCGCGCCCGCGGCTAAGCTTCCCGCGATGGCGCGCGCCAAGGCAAACCCGAAGTCGAAGCGACACCACAGGGAGGTCCACCGCTTCGAGCGCGTCGGCTGGCTGCGCGCGGCGGTGCTCGGCGCGAACGACGGCATCGTCTCGACGTCGAGCCTCGTGCTCGGCGTGGCCGCGAGCAAGGCGTCGACGACGGCGATCGCGGCCGCGGGCGTGGCCGGGCTCGTCGCCGGCGCGATCTCGATGGCCGCCGGCGAGTACGTGTCCGTGCGCTCGCAGGCCGACACCGAGGAGGCGGACCTGGCGATCGAGCGCCGCGAGCACGCCGCCGATGGCGAGGCCGAGCACGTCGAGCTGGCCAAGATCTACGTGGCGCGCGGGCTCGATCCGGCGCTGGCGCGACAGGTCGCCGACCAGCTCATGGCGCACGACCCGCTGGGCGCCCACGCGCGCGATGAGCTC
>JAIOII010000045.1 GCA_019912685.1 Kofleriaceae bacterium | reverse complement strand
CCAGATGATGGTGGCGGGCGCGGTGATGGCGATGACCGCCGCGGCGCGCGAGCTCGGCCTCTTCGATCGCCTGGCCTCGCTGATCGAGCCCCGTACGCGCGGCCCCGTCCGCCACGCGTTCCGCATCGTCTTCGTCATCGGCGCCCTGTCGTCGGCCGTGCTCTCGAACGACGCCGCCGTCCTCGTGCTCACGCCCGCGGTGATCGCGCTCCTCCGCACCGTCTACCCCCGGCGCCATCCGAAGTTCTCGGTGCCGTTCGCCTTCGCCGTCTTCTACGCCGCCGGCGTCGCGCCGCTCGTCGTCGGCAACCCCATGAACCTGGTCGTCGCCGACCGCGCCGGCATCGGCTTCAACGCCTACGCGATCCGCATGATCCCCGTCGCGATCGCCGGCTGGGTGACCGCGTACGCGGTGCTCGCGCGCATCTTCCGCGACGAGCTCGCCGACGAGTCACCGGCGATCGGCCACTGGCCGCCGCTGCCACCCGTGGCGCCCGCGACCAGGTTCGTCATCTTCGCCCTCGCCGCCGTGCTCGTCGCCTACCCCGTCGTCTCGTTCCTCGACGGTCCGCTCTGGCTCGTCGCCTGCGCCGGCGCGCTCGCGTGCGTCGCCGCCGCGTGGAAGAGCGGCGTGCGCCCCTCCGCCGTCGCCGCCGGCGTGAGCTGGGAGATCCTGCCCTTCCTCGCCGGCGTGCTCCTGGTCGCGACCGCCCTCGAGAACGCCGGCGTCGTCGACGCGCTCGTCCGCCTCTACCGCGATACGCCCGCCCTGCTCGCCACGATCGGCGTCGTCGCCGCCCTCGGCTCGGCGCTCCTCAACAACCACCCGATGGCCCTCCTCGGCGCCATCGCGATCGAGCGCGCCGGCGGCGGCACGCCCGAGATCCTCGCCGCCCTCGTCGGCGGCGACCTCGGCCCGCGCCTCCTGCCGATCGGCTCGCTCGCCGGCCTCCTGTGGCTCGCGGCGCTGCGCCGCGCGGGCGTCACGATCCCCTTCGGTCAGTTCCTCCGCACCGGCGCCATCGTCACCGCGCCGGCGCTCGCCGTATCGCTCCTCGTGCTCTGGCTGGTGACGCTGGTCTGACGTGCGTGTCGAGCCACTGCGTCATCTCCCAGGAAGATGCCCGGAGGAGTATCGTGGACGGGATGGTGGGGGACGACGAGGAGACCGATCTGGCCGGGGATATCGCGACCGCGTCGCCCGGGTGGGAGGCGATCGAGGCGGCGCTGCGCGACGTCTACGGCGATCAACAGCCGCTGCACTGGGGCTCCGACCCCGCCGCGCGCCTCGGCGGCAACGAGCCGCTCGACGGCATCTCCGCCTACCGCGCCGAGCGCGGGCGCCCGCACTGGCACCTCGTGACGTTCGGGCTGTCCGAGCTCTACCGGAAGGAGCTCGAGGAGCCGTCGATCTCC
Source organism: Kofleriaceae bacterium (assembly GCA_019912685.1). GTDB lineage: Bacteria > Myxococcota_A > Polyangia > Haliangiales > Haliangiaceae > UBA2376. The sequence goes on along the minus strand of JAIOII010000045.1, from coordinate 1,449 downwards.
GGCTTCGGGCTGGAGCTCACGCTGCGGCTCGCGCGCCCGCCCGACGAGGCGCAGCCGCCGCGCTGGGCCCTCGCCATGCTGCGGCACCTCGCTGGCTACGTCGACCGCAGCGGCCAGGTGCTCGAGCCCGGGCACCACCTGAACGCCAACGGGCCGATCGCGCGCGATCGCGACACCGCCCTGAGCGGCCTCCTCTTCGTCGCCGACCCGGAGCTTCCCCCGATCGAGACGCCCAACGGCCGCGTCGAGTTCGTGCAAGCGGTCGGCGTCACCCTCGACGAGCTCGTCGCGATCGAGGCGTGGGACAGCGCCCGCTTCGCCGAGCTCCTCGCGACGCGCGACCCGCTCCACGTCACCGACCTCGCCCGCACCTCCGTGCTCGCCGACCCGGCGACGGCCGCCGCCGTCCGCGCCGCGACGGACCGCGACGGGTCGTCGATGGGCGCCCTCTCGACCGAGCGGCTGCAGGTCACCGGCGACGGCCGCGCGCTCGAGCTCGCCGTGTCCCCGCAGATCGCGGGTTACCTCGGCCGCCTCATGCACGGCCGGCTGCTCCACGAGCGCCCGCTGACCGTACGCGCGCCGCACATCGAGGTGCTCTTCGAGCCGGCGCCCGTCGCCGAGTGGAAGCGCGACGGCGAGGCGATCGTCGTCGACACCACGCCCGCGCTCGCCCGCGAGATCGCCGGGACCGTCGGCGCGCGCCCCGGCGTCTACGGCTTCCGCGCCCTCCCCGGCTTCACCATCCGCGTCCAGTGAAGGAGGGCATGCCGCGGCGGCGCGCGAACGCGACCAGGCCGTGACGATCGAGCGCCGTCATGCCGACGTGCGTGGGGCGGAGGGCGGGGATCACGACTTCTTCGAGCACCGGCGCGTGGACGCACTCGCCGCGGCAGCCGCAGGTCAGGTCCTCGTCGTCGATGATGGCGGGCTGGATCACGCGACCTAGTACGTACGGCACCTCGAATTGATGCCTCGATTCGCCGGCGATTGTGCGATCCCTCACCTGGGCCTCACGGGCCTCACGGGCCTCACGGCAGGGCCTGGGTCGAGAAGAACGACCACAGCGGGTTCGCCATCACGAGGGGGTGGTTGTCCCCGTTCGGGTAGACGTGGAACGCGTCCTCGACGAGCACGAACGTGAGCGTGTTGGTCGCGCCGGCCCCGACCGTGCTCTCGGCGAACGTGAACGCGCTGATGCGCCGGCCGCTGACCGCCTCCTCCGCGTACGTGTAGCGCTCCTCGAGCTGGAGGACGGTGAGCATCGGCCGGATCAGGAACCAGAGGCGCGGCTCGTCGTCGAGCGCGGTCGGCCCGATCGGGAGCTCGGTGAGGCCGAGCGGCGTCGTGAAGCGGTCGTCGCGCGTGCCGAGGCTCTGCACGGCGGACAGCGGCCGCTCCGCCGGCGCGGCGGCAGGGTTGAGCCCTCCCGCCGCCGCCGCGATCGCG
>JAIOII010000385.1 GCA_019912685.1 Kofleriaceae bacterium | reverse complement strand
CACTGACCGGCGCCCGCTGACCTCGCGGGCGCCGGTCAGTGCGCGGCGGTCGGATCGCCGCCGGCCGTCACCTCGATCGTCCGCCAGTCGACGGTCATCGAGGGTTCGCGCAGGAACTCGTCGGGGTTGGCGACGGCCAGGGCGACGCGCAGCACGTCGTCCATGTGCTTCACCGGCACGATGGCGAGCGCCGAGAGGACCGACTCGGGGATGTCCTTCAGGTCCTTCTGGTTCTCCTCGGGGATGATCACGGTCGTGACGCCGGCGCGGTGGGCAGCCAGGATCTTCTCCTTGAGCCCACCGATCGCGAGCACGCGGCCGCGCAGCGTCACCTCGCCGGTCATCGCGATGTTCTGGCGCACGGGCACGCGCATGAGCGCCGACGCGACAGCGGTCGCCATCGTGATGCCCGCGCTCGGGCCGTCCTTGGGGATCGCGCCCTCGGGGAAGTGGACGTGGATGTCGGTCTTGGTCTGGAAGTCGCGCGACAGGCCGAAGCTCTCCGAGCGCGAGCGGATGTAGCTCATCGCCGCCTGCGCGCTCTCCTGCATCACGTCGCCGAGCTTGCCGGTGAGCGTCAGCTTGCCCTTGCCCGGCACCACCGTGACCTCGGTCGGCAGGAGGTCGCCGCCGAACATCGTCACTGCGAGGCCGTTGCACAGGCCGATCTCGTCGGCCTGCTCGCGCCGGTTCTCGCGGTACTTCTCGACGCCGAGGTACGTCGGCAAGGTCTCGTGGGTCACCGCGTAGGTCGCGTCGGCCTTGCGGCCGGCGGCCAGCCACGCCTTGGCGATCTTGCGGCACACCGTCGCGATCTCGCGCTCGAGCGAGCGCACGCCCGCTTCCTTGGTGTAGCGGTGGATGATCATCGTGAGCGCGTCGTCGCTCCACGTGACCTTCAGGTCCTTCACGCCGTTCGACTCGGCCTGCTTGGGGATGAGGTACTGGCGCGCGATCGCGATCTTCTCCCACTCGGTGTAGCCGGGCAGCTCGATGATCTCGAGCCGGTCCTGGAGCGGCAGCGGGATCGAGTGCTGCGTGTTGGCCGTCGTGATGAACATGACGTCCGACAGGTCGTAGTCGAGATCGAGGTAGTGGTCGTTGAACGTGTGGTTCTGCTCGGGGTCGAGCACCTCGAGCAGCGCCGCCGCGGGGTCGCCGCGGAAGTCCATCGACATCTTGTCGATCTCGTCGAGCAGGAAGACCGGGTTGTTCGCGCCGACCTTCTTGAGCGACTGGATGAGCTTGCCGGGCAAGGCCCCGATGTACGTGCGGCGGTGGCCGCGGATCTCGGCCTCGTCGCGCACGCCGCCGAGCGACTGGCGCACGAAGCGCCGCCCCGTCGCGTTGGCGATCGAGCGCGCGAGCGAGGTCTTGCCGACGCCGGGCGGGCCGACGAGGCACAGGATCGGGCCCTTCAGGCGCTCGACCAGCGTCTGCACGGCCAGGTACTCGAGGATGCGCTCCTTCACCTTCTTGAGGCCGTAGTGCTCGGCCTCGAGGATGCGCTCGGCCTCGGCGATGTCGTGGCGGTCCTCGGTCTTGTCCTCCCACGGCAGCGCCACGATCCAGTCGATGTAGTTGCGGACGACCGTCGCCTCGGCGGACATCGGCGACATCATCTTCAGCTTCTTGAGCTCCTTGAGGCAGCGGTCCTTGGCCTCCTTGCTCATCCGCTTGGTCTTGATCTTCTGCTCGAGCTCGCTGAGCTCGTTCTTGAACTCGTCGCGGTCACCCAGCTCCTTCTGGATGGCCTGCATCTGCTCGTTCAGGTAGTACTCCTTCTGCGACTTCTCCATCTGCTTCTTGACGCGGGTCCGGATCTTCTTCTCCACCTGGAGAATCTCGATCTCGGCCTGCATCAGCTCGTAGAGGCGCTCGAGGCGCTTCTGCGGCGACGGGGTCTCGAGGAGCTCCTGCTTGTCTTTGATCTTGAGGTTGACGTGGGCGACGATCGTGTCGGCGAGGCGGCCGGGCTCGTCGATCGTCTGCACGCTCATCAACATCTCGGGCGGGATGCGCTTGTTGAGCTTCACGTAGGTCTCGAAGACGCCCTGCACCGACCGCATGAGCGCCGACAGCTCGAGCGAGCGCTCGTCGGGCTCCGGCACCTCCTCGACCTCTACCGAGAAGAACGGCGTGCTCTGCTCGAAGCCGACGACCTTCGCGCGCGTCTTGCCCTCGACCAGCACCTTCACCGTGCCGTCGGGCAGGCGGAGCATCTGGATGATGTGACCGACGGTGCCGACCGCGAAGATGTCCTCCTCGCGCGGGTCGTTGGTCTTGGCCTTCTTCTGGGCGGCGAGGATGAGCTCCTTGTCCCCCTGCATCGCCTCCTCGAGGGCGTTGATCGACTTCTCGCGCCCCACGAAGAGCGGCACCACCATGTGCGGGAAGACGATGATGTCGCGCAACGGGAGAAGGGGCATCGTGCGCGGCCCCCGGTCGTGCTTGCCGAACATGCGCCCTACTCTATGCCCACCCCCCCGAAGAGCAAGTAAAGGGACGTGGGCGCACCGGCGTCCGGAGTGGCGATCCGGAGCGGATCTGGCGAATCGGATTACGGTTTCCAGCGCGGCATGTTTGCCATGCATACCGTGGCAAGTTTGCCGCGATGGCCTTTTCGGGGTGATGTCGTAAAGGCGCGCGGTCGTGGGAAACGCGCATCGGTCGACGTGGGCAGCCATACACTCGCGAGGCCCGGTATGGCGGGTGCTGTAGAGCGGTGCGCCGGCATGGAGTCCTCCCTCCCGCCTCCGTACGAGGTCTATCTCGTCGTCGACAACGCCCGCTCGCAGGCCCTGACCCGCGCGTGGGACCGCTTCGACGATCCATCGGTCGCTGCGGTCGACCTCTACTTCCGCCCGGCGACCGACGTCGCGCTGGTCGCCGTGCACCTGCGCAGCGGCCGCGATCGAGGTCGCTGGATCGGGCAGGTCGTCGCGAGCGGCGTCGCGGTGATCGATCCCGCCCGCATGGGCGACGGCGATCGGCGCGCGTTCTTCGCGACCTACCTGCAGTCGTACGACGTCGTCGCGCGCGGCTGCACCGGCCTCTCCGGCGCGATGACCGCGCTGCGCTCGCACGCCAAGAAGCCCAACGCGCGCGGCACCGGACCGTCGCCGGCGATCCGCGACGTGCCCGTCTCCCCCGAGCGGCCGCGGCTGGGGTCGGAGCCGGACGCAGCGCAGCCTCCCGCGTTGCCTCCGATCCCGGCCGCGGGCCGTGGCGCCGCGACGCGCTCGACGACGCTCGGCATGGGCGCGCTCAAGCGGCCCGCGACCGACGGCGACGGCGACGGCG
>JAIOII010000044.1 GCA_019912685.1 Kofleriaceae bacterium | reverse complement strand
CCCTCGTTATTGGTGAACCGCGACTGGCTGATGTGTAGGGAGGAGTTGCTTATGGCCTCCAACCCGAAGTTGCCGTTGTCCCTGACGGTGGCCTTGCGGAGTTCGAGTCGTGAATCCACCACCAAGATGCCCGTACCGGAGGTTCCTCCGGCGTTCGCGATTGTCAGCCCCTCGATCGTGACATTGGCCCCTCCCCGGATCTCGATGATGAGCCCAGCGCCATTGCGGTTCACCTCAGCACCGTAGCCGATGACATGGGCGGTGACGCCGTTGAAGTCGGCGCGATCGGTGTTGTTGCGCGCCGGGTACGGCGTCGCGCTCGCCTTGAAGAGGATGTACTTGCGCGTCGCGGTCAGCCGACCGATGGCGTGGTGGAGCGTCACGCAGCCCGTGCTCGGCGTCAGACAGTCGTTGATGCCGCCGTCGGTGCCTCCCCCGGCCACGGGAGTGAGATAGATGACGTTCGCCTGTTCGACGCAGACGCCGGCGTCGCATACGCCGGAGAAGCACTCGCTATGCTCCGCGCACGCGCGGCACGTATGCGTGACCGAGTCACAAACGGCGCTGGTCGGGTTCGAGCAGTCATCTTCGTTCGTGCCAGGCTGCGCTTGTACGTCATCCTCGTCGCACGCCACGCAGGCACCGGACGCGCCGTGGCACACGGACTCCGACGGAGGTCGGCCACTGCAGTCGGGATCCGAGGCACACTGGCCGCCACAGGTTCCATCGACACAGAGCGGGCGATCCGCCGGGCACGTCGGGTCGGGCGTATCCGGTCCAGTATCTACGCAAGCCACAGGTGCGGCATCTGCACCCCCATCCAGTTCGTCCAACGGCGGGAGCTCGGGGAATCTGCACGAGACCGCGCCGGCGAGAAACGTCGCGGCGACCAGCGCAATCACTCTCATGGGATCTCGTCGGCACCCACGTCGACGGTCGCAGCACCCTGCGCGCGCGAGTCGCCGTCGATGTCGAACAGGCTATCGCCGACGAGCGAAGTCGACTGAGCCTTGCCTGCAGCGATGCTGCCGGGCTGCAGGTGGTAGTCGCTGCCGCTGACGAACATGAACATCGCCGGGTCGGCGATGTTCATGTTGCCCGTGCCCGTGGGGGCGGTCCCGGGACCGCCGAACAACGTGTACTCGTGCGTGCACGCACCACTCGCTTGCGCACGATTGGCCTCGCTCGTCACGATATTGTTGCGAACGACCTGCGCCGCGGCGGTGTTCGTGCAGATGAGGCCGTGAGCCGTTCCGGTCCCGGTCAGATTGCCCGCGATCGTGTTGAACTCGATCGTGCTGCTCGTGCCCGAGATGCTCAAGCTCACCCCACCCACATCGGAGAGCGAAAGATCGCCGTTGCCGGTGATGAAGTTGTTGACGAGGACCACGTCGACACCGTTGAAGAGGATCCCCCCGCGAGAGTTGTTCGAAATCACGGAACGGCGGACTGACAGCGTTCCACCGCCGGTCGCGTCGACGCCGCGGTAGTCGTTGTTGTCGACGATCACCTCGAAGAGATTGAGCGTCGACCCGCTCATTCTGATTCCGGAACCGCTCCCCGTGTTGATGGCATTGGCGATCTTGAGGCCTTCGATCGTCACGTTGGAGCCGCCGCGGATCTCGATCACCTCGCCGTCGGCGGCGCCGCGACGGACCTCGGCGCCGTAGCCGATCACGTGCGCCGTGACGCCGTCGAAGTCGGCGCGGTCCATGTTGTTGCGCGCCGGGTACGGCGTCGCGCTCGGCTTGAAGTGGATGTACTTGCGGGTCGCGGTGAGCCGGCCGATGGCGTGGTGGAGGGTCAGGCAGCCCGTGCTCGGGGTCAGGCAGTCGTTCATGCCGCCGTCGGTGCCGCCCTCGGCCATCGGGGTGAGGTAGATGACGTTGGCCTGCGCGACGCAGGTGCCGGCGTCGCAGACGCCGGAGAAGCACTCGGTGTGGTCCTCGCACGCGCGGCAGGTGTGGGTGCCGCCGTCGCAGACGGCGAGGTTCGGGGCGGGGCACTCGTCCTCCGCCTGCATCGGCGTGGCCTGGACGTCGGTCTCGTCGCACTGGACGCACGCGCCGCTGGCCATGTGGCAGACGGCCTCGGTCGCCGGGCGGCCGGTGCAGTCGGCGTCGCTCGTGCACATGCCCGTGCACTGGCCGCCGGCGCACACGGGGGTCGCGGCCGGGCACGACGGATCGGGGCCGTTGCCGGTGCACGTGATCGGCGGGGAGTCGGGCGAGGCGTCGATCGAGTCGCAGTCGGCGCCCTCGCAGAAGTTGGGGTTCTTCTCGCCGCAGGCGACGAGGAGCAGCGCGATCGCGATCGCGATGACGGACGACAAGCTAGGCATGGATGACTCCTCCGAGATCCCCGACGGCGTAGTGACGAGATCGTGCACCAGGCGCGGCCCGGCGCGAGATCAAAAGCGAGTGCTCACGCCCACACCGCCGCCGCCAGGTGTTACCCAGCCGACAGGCACTGCAGCGGGTGCACGCGCCGCCGAGCCGGACGGCGACTTCGGCGCGCGGAGCGTGAGGTACGCGCCCACGCCGATGGCGACGGCGCCCGCCGCCGCCAGGCCGACGCCGAGCGGCGCGCTGTTGCGATAGGTCTCCTCCGTGTTCGGCACGTCGCACGGGCCGCCGCGCTCGCAGTCCTGATCCATGAAGTAGAGGGTCACGCCGGCGCCCACCAGCGCCACGCCGCCGACGAGCACGACGTACGGCAAGGCGCCGCGCCTGGCGCCCGGCAGCGGCTGATCGGCCGGCGTCATCGTCAGCTCCAGCGCCACCGTCTTGTCCTTGCCGACGTCGACGTCGCGGCGCACCGGGTGGAAGCCGTCGAGCGTCACGTCGACGACGTGCGGACCGGCGCGCAGCCCGTGCTCGATCGGCGTGGCGCCGACCGGCGCGCCATCGATCGAGACGCGCGCGCCCGGCGGCGTCGTCATCACCGAGACGCGGCCGGCGCCCGTCGCCGACTGCGAGAACAGCGCGCGCGCGAGGTCCTCCGCCGTCGGGCCGAGGGTGTCGTTGCGGCAGTCGCGGCAGTAGACGCTCTGCGCGACCTGGGCCCTGCCGTCGGCGGCGAACAGCCAGCCGGTGAGCTTGACCTCGTCCTTCTGCGTGCCGGTGTCGCGCTTGACCTCGACCATCACGAACAGGAGGCCCGCGACACCGGCGCCCGCCACCGTCGACTCCGCGCACGACTGGTCGGTGAGGATGAAGCAGTCGACGATCTTGTCGACCTCCTTCGGCTCGAGCACGCCGAGCCGCACCTCGTAGCCGGCCTTCTGCAGCCATGGCTCGAGCGTCGTCTCGATCACCGGCTGCTTGGCCGGATCACCGGAGACGATGAGGCCCAGCGTCCCCGCGTGGACGGGCGCAGCGGCCAGGACCAACCACAACCAGACGACCGAGCCGAAACCGAATAGTCGAAGGACACGAGGCATGGCGCCTGTCCGATGATACACAAGTGCGGCGCGGGCGCGCCTTTTCGCCGCCGGCGAGTCGTCGCCCTCCTCGGGTGATTCCCGTGCGCGTCGGCACACCTTCGGTCATCCTGTGGCCCGGTGTCAGGCGCGGAGATCTACGAGACCGACGGAGTGCCGATCCGCGCCTGGGTGCGCGGCGTTCAGCTCGAGGACGGCGCGCGCCATCAGCTCGAGAACGTCGCTCGGCTGCCCGTCGTGTTCCATCACGTCGCGGCGATGCCCGACGTGCACTGGGGCATCGGGGCGACGGTCGGCAGCGTCATCCCGACGGAGCGCGCGATCATCCCGGCGGCGGTCGGCGTCGACATCGGCTGCGGCATGATGGCGGTGGAGACGACGCTCGCGGCGAAGGATCTGCCCGACAGCTTGCGCGCGTTACGCACGGCGATCGAGGCGGCGGTGCCGCACGGCCGCAGCGACAACGGCGGGCGCAACGACCGCGGCGCGTGGCGGCGCGGCATCCCCAGGCCGACCGCAGCCGCCTGGGAGGCGCTCGCCGACGAGTACGGCGAGCTCGTCGACCGGCACCCCAGGCTCGGGCGCGGCAACGACGTCAACCACCTCGGCACGCTCGGCACCGGCAACCACTTCATCGAGGTGTGCCTCGACGAGCGCGACGTCGTGTGGATGATGCTGCACTCGGGCTCGCGCGGCGTCGGCAACCGGATCGGCACGTACTTCATCGAGCTCGCCAAGCGCGACATGCGGCGCGAGCTCCGGAACCTGCCCGACAAGGACCTGGCGTACTTCCGCGAGGGCGCGAAGCACTTCGCCGACTACGTCGACGCCGTCGACTGGGCGCAGCGCTACGCGGCGGCGAACCGCCGGCTGATGATGGACGCGGTGCTGGCCGCGGCGCGGCAGGAGCTCCGCCCGTTCGAGCTCGGCCTTGTCGCGGTCAACTGCCACCACAACTACGTCGCGCGCGAGCACCACTACGGGCGCGACGTGTACGTGACCCGCAAGGGCGCCGTGCGCGCCGGGATGGGCGAGCTCGGCATCATCCCCGGCTCGATGGGCGCGAAGAGCTACATCGTGCGCGGCAAGGGCAACCCCGAGAGCTACTGCTCGTGCAGCCACGGCGCCGGGCGCGCGATGAGCCGCCAGGAGGCGCGCCGCAAGTTCTCCGTCGAGGATCACGCGCGCGCGACCGAGGGCGTCGAGTGCCGGAAGGACGCCGAGGTGATCGACGAGACGCCGATGGCGTACAAGCCGATCGACGCCGTCATGGCGGCGCAGGCGGACCTCGTCGAGGTCGTCCACACGCTGCGCCAGGTCGTCTGCGTGAAGGGCTGACGCCGAGTCTCCGCGTCAGGCGCGCACGGCGGCGATCGCGGTCCAGGCGAGCGCGACCAGCATGAGCGTGCCGCCGACCGGCGTGATCGCGCCGAGCCAGCGCGGGCCGCCGAGCGCGAGCGCGTAGAGGGTGCCGGCGAAGATGGTCGTGCCGGCGACGAGGATCCAGCCGGGCGTGACGGCGCGCACGCCGTGGGCGGCGGCGAGGCCGAAGGCGAGGACCGCGAGCGCGCCGTACATGTGATAGCGCGCACCGGTCTCGAAGATCGCGAGGTCGTCGGCGGTGAGGCGCTTCTTGAGGCCGTGGGCGCCGAAGGCCCCGGCGGCGATGGCGAGGGCGCCGAGCGCGGCGCCGGCGGCGAAGAGTCGTTGCCAGGTCATGTCGCCCAGTTATGCCCCGCCGGGCCGCGAGCCGGTAGGGGCGAGCTCAGCCCGCGGGAGCGAGAAACAGCGTCAGCCTGCGATCCTCGTGGCTCACGTGCACCTGGAAGCGCGCGTCCCGGAAGCGAAGGACGAGCCCGAGCTGCAGGTCGGGCTCGTCCTCCCACGCGTTCGGGGGATCCTCGAGCTCGAAGCCGCGCTCGATCGCCCAGGCGCGGTAGCGCTCGATCGCGGCGCGACCTTCGTCCACGTCCGCCTCGACGATGAACGCATCGGGCGTGTCACTCGTGATCCTCCCGGCGGCGAAGAACGCGGGCCACGCCGCGCCGCCCCACGTGAACAGACCGTCCTTCACGTCGACCTCGGGCACGGCCTCGTGATCGAGGGCGTTCACGTAGATCACCTTCCAGGGGGCGCCGCTGAAGTTGATCGTGACGTCCGTTGCATGCCGGTGCGCGACGAGCGCGAAGGCGCCGGCGCCGGGTCCAGAATAGGCCTCGAGCGCGACGTTGTCGGTCAGCATCGTGAATCCAGCGGCGACGAGCTGCGAGCGCAACGCCCGCGCATCGGGCTGCCCCCTCGTCGTGCCCGAGTACTCCTGCTCGCCGGGGCGCTCGCGGGCGAGCTCCAGCGTGACGGTGACGTCGAGGCGGAGGTCGAACCCCGCGATCCGCAAGGTGCTCGTCGTCCGCGGGGCCATGCCGCGAAAGCTTGAACGGTTCCGGGGCGAGCGGGAACGTAGATGCCGGTGAATCCGCTCGAGCTAGCCCTGCCGACCGCGGTGAGCGCGGCGCGCGAGGACGACGACGACCTGGTCGCGCGGCTGCGGCGCGGCGAGCGGGTCGCGATCGGCGAGGCGTACGCGGCACATCACGCGGCGGTGCGCGCGTTCGCGCGGCGCCTGGTCGGCGACGAGACGGCGGCCGAGGACATCGTGCACGACGTGTTCGTGCGGCTGCCCGACGTGGTCGCGCGGTTCCGCGGCGAGAGCGCGCTGCGAGGGTTCCTGATCGGGGTCGCGGCCAACCGCGCGCGGCATCACATCCGCGCGGCGATCCGGCGACGGCGCGCGATGGAGAAGCTCGC
>JAIOII010000043.1 GCA_019912685.1 Kofleriaceae bacterium | reverse complement strand
CACCCGCTCGGCGCGCGCGAGCTGGCGCACGAGCACGACGCCCCACGCCACCAGCGCCGCCGCGCACAGCCGCACGAGGACGTCGGCCTCGATCATCGCCCACTCCGCGCCGCGGAACTCGCCCGGGACCATGCCCGGATCGCGCGCGAAGATCGACCGCAGCTCCGCGGCGACGTACGACCAGTGCGCCGGCCACATCGGGTTGACGATCATCCCGGCGAGCACGCCGGCCACGGTCGCCAGCACGCACGCGGGCTCCCAGCGGCCGTGCCACGCGCGGACGACGAGCAGGTGGACGAGCGCGAACGGGACGAGCACGGTCGCGCCGACGTAGACGTAGACGCTGAGCCACGCGAGCGCGAACGTGCGCCGCCGGTTGCCGGCCCAGACCGCGTCGACGAACCAGGGCAGGAGCACGAGGAAGGTGGTCGCGCCCTTGAGGAAGAGCGAGTAGGTGAGCGCGATCGGGCACGCGAGGAGCCCGAGCACGACCCAGGGCGACGCCCAGCGCACGCCGCGCCGGCGCAGCACGAGGGTCAGGCTGACCGCGAACGCCGTCGACAGGAGCAGCACGCCGGCGCGCACCGCCAGCGCGGGGCCGAGCACCGCGACCAGCGGCGCCAGCACGACGTGCTGGAGCAGGTACATGTTCGGGTACGGATCGTGGAGCGTCGTGTGCGGGAGCCACTCGAACTCGCGGAGCCAGCCGTCCTCGAGCATCCGGCGCGCGACGCCGACGTGGTAGTAGCTGTCGGCGTCGGTGAAGTACCAGCCGGAGAAGACGAACGTGCTCCACACCGCCGGCAGGACCGCGAGCAGCAGGAGCTGCCAGCGTTCGGCGCGCGCGACGGCGTCGGCCCAGCGCACGGTGGCCTCAGCGCGGCCAGCGCGGCAGCTCGCTCAGCCGCAGGCGGACGACCTCGCCGGTGATCGTGTGCAGGCGCAGGCAGTGGAAGTCGGACTTGGTCGGCATCACCGTCGAGTCGCACACCGTCTGGTACGTCCCGTCGCGCTCGTCGGCGGCGCGGGAGGCGCCGCTGGTGACCGGCAGCTCGTCGAGGTCGATCACGTGCGTGTCGCCGTTGCGCGTGTCGGCGCGCACGCAGAACAGCGTCGAGAGCTGCTGGGTGTCGGCCGAGTCGCAGTGCAGCTGGTAGCGCGGCGCGCCCGCGGGCGCACCCGCGCCGCGGTCACCGCAGGCCGCGAGCGTGGCCAGCGCGGCCAGCGCGGCGGCCGCGATCAGTTGCAGAGGTAGCTGACGCGGCACGTGATGCTGCTCTGGTTGCCCTCGATGTTGCAGCCGATCCGCCACGGCCCGGCGCCGGTGACGTCGAGGACGCCGGTCGAGGTGGCCTCGCGCCCCGTCGTACCGTTGGGGAACTCGCTGACCGGCCCGACGTTGACGGCGTACGAGTACCCCCAGTGCGCGCCGGAGAACGAGGCGTTGGCGGCGTTCGAGATCGTCGGGCGGACGCGGAAGCCGGCGGTGTTGGTCGTGCCGAGGAACAGGGCCGACGCGGTCACGACGCAGGCGCCGGCGGTCTCGGTCGTCGACTCGGTCGCGGGATAGACGAAGAAGCTGCCGTTCGGCATCACCGCCGTCGCCTGGCCGGAGGGCGCGTCGAACTTCGCCATCGTGACGGCGTTGTTGAGGATGTCCGCCGTGGTGACCGCGTTGGCGGCGATCTTGGCGGTGGTGACCGCGTTGTCGGCAAGCTGAGTCGTCCCGACGCCGCCGCTGGCGATCGAGAGCGTGACGTCGCCGCTGGTGCCGCCACCGGTGAGGCCGGTCGACGCGGCCACGCCGGTGATGTCGCCCGAGCCGCCGACGGCGTCGGCGGCGCAGACGACGCTGCCGTTGGCGTTGACGCCGGTGACGAAGCTGCCGGCGGTGCAGGTGCCGGTGACGCGCTGCTGGATGACGCTCGTGTCGATGCCGAGGGTGACGGCGCCGCTCGTGCCGCCGCCGGTGAGGCCGCCGGTGGCGCTGACCGCGGTGATGTCGCCCGTGCCGACGCTGTCATTGGCGCAGGTGACGGTGCCGTTGGCGTTGACGCCGGTGACGAAGCTGCCGGCGGTGCAGGTGCCGGTGACGCGAGCCTGGACGACGCTCGTGTCGATGCCGAGGGTGATCGCGCCGCTGGTGCCGCCGCCGGTGATGCCGCCGGTGGCGGTGACGGCGGTGATGTCGCCGGCGCCCACGGTGTCGTTGGCGCAGGTGACGGTGCCGTTGGCGTTGACGCCGGTGACGAAGCTGCCGGCGGTGCAGGTGCCGGTGACGCGGGTCTGCACCGTGCCCGGGTCGAAGCCCTCGAGCGTCTCGGCGACGTTGGCGCGCACCGCGTAGGGCACGCTGGACAGCGGGATGCGCGGGGACAGCGTGTCGCCGTCGACGATCAGCTGCGCGTAGACGACGTCACCGTCGAACACCTGCCCGTCGAGGGCGTTGTTGACCGGATCGATCGAGCCGAGGTTCGCGAACACGAGGCCGCGCTCGGCGACGACCGCGGGGTGGGTCTCCTCCCAGAGCAGCGTGCCGCCCTCGGGCTGATCGTAGAGCTCGACCTCGAGCGAGACGTTGCCCTCGACCGGCTGATCGTTCGTCGTCAGGCGCGCGGTGAACGACATCGTACCCGGCACCGCGAGGGCGCTGCCGGCGAGGCCGGCGAGGATGATTCCGGGGAGGAACGCACGGATCATGGAGCTTCTCCTGCGGCTCACGGCTTCACCGCCGCGTTGCCCTCGATCGTCTTGCCGTTGCCGGCGGCCGGCTGCTGCCCGATGCCATGGCCGATCTGCACGTCGGCCGCGTAGCGCGTCCCGCGCACGTTGCGCGCCCCGCCGGTCAGCTCGTAGGCCGGCAGCGGCGTGGGCGCGTCGACCGGCGCGTCGATCTCGGCGTCGATGCCCGCGTCGGTGGGCGCGGCGTCCTGGAACACCGGAGGTGGGTCCTTGCAGCCCACGAGGAGCGCGACGGCTGCGCTCAGAACCAGGCGGAGTGACATCACCCCGTGGGTACCAGAACTCGGGACGGATTATCTAGCCATTTCACACCCGTACCAGCGTTTGCCAGGTCGCGCCGGGCAGGGCCCACCTCAGATCGCGGTGAAGCGCCAGCGCTGGTTGGACGCGCGATCGCACGCGGCGCGATCGACCGCGGCGCCCGAGCTCGTCGACGCGCCGCGGACCTCGACGCACTGGCTCCACGCCGGGATCGTGAGGAGCCGGTCGGTCGACGGCGCCCACGCGTACTGGAGCCAGATGCCCATGTTGCCGAGGCGGTTGCACGGCAGCTGGCGCATGCGCTGCGGGTCGGACGCCGACGCGTCGCCGGCGACGCACATGCCGCTCCACGCGTTGATGATCACGTCCGCCGCGCTGTTCGGCGTGTCCCAGACGTACCAGCGCTGCGACGGCGAGCCGTCGCACGTCCGCTGGCTGAGCCGCGTCCCGCGCGTGCGCTGATCGACGCCGAGGTCGAGGCACAGGCCGCTGCCCACGTTCCTGATGTTGAAGAGCGGCGTGCCGGGCGCGTACGTGAGGAAGCGGTTGGCCCCGCCGAGGTCGGTGTCGGACGGCGTCGAGCGCTGGGCGTCGAAGGTCGAGCCGTCCTTCTTCACGATCGTCGGCTCGCCGTTATCCGAGAAGAAGTACGAGCCGTAGAGCATGATCGAGCCGAAGTCGAAGCCGAGCTGATCGGTCCCGTCGAGGCCACGCTCGACGTAGCTGCGGAAGTTGCCTTCCTTGCCCGCCTCGATGTTGCGCCAGTTGATCGTGATGTACCGGTCCCGGTCGGCCCGCATCTGCTCGTGGTAGAGGCCGAGCGCGTGCCCGACCTCGTGCAGGACGTTGCCGAGCGAGCATCCACCCGAGACGTTCACGTACTGCACGCCGGTCTGGCGGCCGACCGCCGACGAGCACCCGTCGTCGACGCGACGGAAGACGATGTACGACGTCTCGGTGGTGCGCTCGCGGAAGTCGTAGAGCGAGAGCAGATCCCAGAGGGCGACCGCGGCCTCGATCTCGTTCCGCTCGTCCGCGGAGAAGCCGCTGCCGAGCTGGTACGGGACCCAGCCGTGCGTCCACCGGTACGTCGCGGCGCTGCGCGACGCGCTCTTGGCGACGTCGCCTTCGAGCTCGTCGGCCTTGCCGAGGACGATGTCGCCCTCCGCGATCGCCATCCCGTCGATGACCTCGTACGCGAGCTCCAGCTCGCCGTGGCCGCTCATCACCCGGGCCACGCCGGGCCGGCCGGTCTGCCCGGGAAACGCCTCCTCGGGGACGGACGCGACCTCGTCGTCTTCGGTGACGCAGGCCGAAAGTGAAACCAGCGAGAGCGGAAGAGCCGCAGAGAGCAGGAATCGAGCAAGAGCACGCATCATCACCTCCGCCCGCGCCTACTGCGCCGCGGCGGCGGGGTTACGGATCGAATCGCGCGCGCGGTCGATTGCCACCCTGTGCCGGCGACGGGTCATGCCCGCAACCCGTGGCCACGGGGGCGGATCCGGGCTAAGCAGGGTCAGGGAGGTGCGTCAATGAGCTCGAACGGAGAGCGCCGGGCACTCGGCGCGAGGCTGAAGCGGGACATCGCAGGACTCGGAGGCGGGGTGTTCGTGATCGCCCTCCTCGTGGCGGTCGCCGTGGCCTACGCCGGCTGCAACAACCACCACACGCCGGCGGGGCACGTCGGCTACATCAAGTCGCGACCGTTCCTGGGGGCGGGCGAGTTCGTCGCCGTCCAGAGCGGACCGACGTCGACCGGCTTCCGGTGGCGGCTTCAGGTCGTCAACATCGACGTTCGCCCGCGGACGTTCAGCGAGGTGATGCAGATCCCGACGCGCAACCGCCTCGAGGTCCAGCTCCGCGCGCACGCGCGCGTCCGGCTCGATCCGGCCCGGGTCCGCGTGATCGTCGAGACCTACGGCGGCGACCGGTGGTACGAGAACAACGTCCGCGATCAGTACCGCTCGGCGGTGCGCGACAAGGTGCAGCAGCTCGACGTGTTCGAGGTCAAGGACGAGATGCGGGCGATCGGCGACGAGGTCCTCGCCGACATGCGCGCGCGCTACAAGGACACCGGCATCGAGTTCCTGAGCGTCGACGTCGGCGACATCATGTACCCGCAGGGAGTCGTCGACTCGGTGATCGCGAAGTTCGTGACCAACGAGGAGAACGAGCGCAAGGACGTCGAGCTCGAGATCGCGCAGCGCCAGATCCAGATCGGCATCGCCGAGGCGCAGGGCATCGCGGACGCGCAGCGCATCATCCGCACGACCCTCGATCCGATGTTCCTCCAGTTCGAGGCGCTCCGCGCGATCGAGGAGCTCGGGCCCGCGCCGAACACGACATTCATCATCGCCCCGATGAGCAAGGGCGGGAGCCCTCCCTTCATCCTTCAGATCCCGGAGGCATCGAAATGAGCGCGCAACGAGCTGGCGTCGTCGTGCTGCTGGCGCTCGCCGCCGCGTGCACGAACCCCGAGGTGCCGCAGGGCCACGAGGGCTACGTCTACCACCGGCCGGTCCTGCTCGGCGAGATGGAGTACCGGCAGAGCCTGCGCGGCCCGGCGACGACCGGCGTGTCGTGGCGGCTCTACACCGAGAACGTCGACATGCGCGCCAGGAGCTACAAGGAAGAGTTCCAGCTCCTGACCAGCGACAACCTCAGCGTCGCGTTCGAGGTCAACACCCGCATCAAGCTCCAGGACGGCTCGGTCAAGGACATCGTCGAGCAGTGGGGTGGGCGGAACTGGTACGAGTGGAACGTGAAGGAGCCGCTCCGCACGATCGTGCGCGAGCAGGTGACGCGGTTCTCCGCCACCGCGATCCAGCTCGAGACGCCGGTGGTGCGGAAGCTGATCGCCGACAAGCTCGCGGCGAAGTTCGGCGACACGCCCATCAAGGTCGAGAGCGTCGACATCGGTCAGATCCAGTTCCCGACGGAGGTGGCGGAAGCGATCTCGCGCAAGATCGCCAAGAAGCAGGAGCTCGAGCGCCAGCAGTACGTCCTGGCGAAGGCGACCAAGGAGGCGGCGATCCGCGTCCTCGAGGCGCTCAAGGTCGCCAAGCAGCAGCAGATCATCAGCTCGACCCTGGACCCGCTCTACGTCCAGCAGCGCGCGGTGCAGGTGTACCGGACGATCGGCGCGTCGAACAACCGCACCATCCTCATGCTCCCGAACATGCCGGAGGGAACGGGCCTGCCGCAGGTCCTCACCGAGGGCAAGCGCAAGGTCCTCACGCCCGCCGACGAGAAGCTGCTGGCGGAGATGGAGGCGCGCTACATGCAGGAGGCGCGGAAGCCGGCCCCCGACGAGGCGCCGGCCGCGCCGGCGCCGGAGCCCGAGCCTGCGG
>JAIOII010000384.1 GCA_019912685.1 Kofleriaceae bacterium | reverse complement strand
GCGCGCCAGCTCCGCGAGCACGCGCTCGACGGCGGCCCGGTCGACGCGCGCGGCGCCGTCGGGATCGCGACGCGTGACCGTGCCCTCGACGTCGTAGCTGTCGGTCTCGACGCCGAGCTCGATCGTCGCCTCGTACGCCTTGTCCTCCGCGGTGAGCCACTGCGCGAGCTTGGTCGCGGTGCCGACGCAGATCGGCAGGACGCCGGTGGCGATCGGGTCGAGCGTGCCCGTGTGCCCGGCGCTCGAGATCTCGCCGCGGCGGCGCACCTCGCCGACGACCGCCGCGGACGTCATGCCGTGGGGCTTGTCGATGATGAGGACGCCGTGCAGCTCGTCGCGGCGTCCGCGCCGCCGGGACGGGCGCGGGCTCATTGCCTCAGAACGAACACGTCGGTGTTGCCCGATGCCGTCCGTTGCTCCGAACCCAGCATCACCGTCCCACTGAATGTGCCTACGAGCACGTGCCCGTGCTGCGTCGGTACCGACAACGACATCTCGTCCTGTCCCGTGCCGCCCGATCTGGTCGAGGACAAGTGTGTGCCGTTCGGCAAATCATATGCTGCGCGAAAGGCATCATGGGTTCCCGCAGCCACAAAACCCTGCCCACCGAAGTTCGCGTCGCCGGTGAATGCACCCGCCAGGTGAATGCCGCCGTTCGAGAACGAGAGAGAGTGAATGGTGTCCAGCGTCGAGCCACCTGGCACCGACTTCGACCACGCATGGGCTCCGTTGGACGAGTTGAATCGGAGGAGAAACAACTCCTGTGCCTGTGAACCACCGATGGTGGTGCCACCGAAGCTGACTTGCCCCGTCAGCGTTCCGGCGAAGAAAACCCCTCCGTCTCCCGTGGTCACCGCCCTCGGGTTCTCGCCGGCGCCGTGAAACCGGAACGACCAGCTGTGAGCGCCGCTGACCGCTGCGTAGCGGGCGACGACAACGTCCGAGCTCGATCCCGCCGTGAGCGTACTTCCACCGGCGTTGAGTGTCCCGAACGAGCTCACCCCTACGAACACGCCCACTCCGTCGGTCGCAATAGCGTTTCCTACATCCTGCTCGACGCTACCGTACACACGATCCCATTGGCAGTTGAGCCCCATGTTGCTGTACCGCGCGATGAACACGTCCCAGTTGCCTGCCGACGTGCGTTGGTTGCCGCACGGGCTACCGCTGCCCGAGAAGTGGCCGGTCACATATACGTTTCCGGCCGAATCAACCGCGATGGCATTGAGGCCGTCCCAGTTCTCGAAGGTCGTGGACGAAGACCCGCTGATCAGCCGAGTCTGCAAGACCGCGCCCGTCGTCGAGCTTAGATGGATGAGGACACCATCGGGTCCCGACGAGATCAGGCTCGAGGCCCCGAAGGAGAGGGTTCCGTCTAGACGACCAGCGACGAATACGTCGCCGTTCTCCCCAAGCGCGACGCCGTTCACATAGAGCGCGCCCCCTTCGAAGCCGGACACCCACGCAACGCTGCCGTCGACCGCGAGCTTGACGACATAGAGACCGGCGGCCACAGATTCGGAGTCGATGGTGGTCGGCGCACCCATCACACCGGCGATCGCGATCTCTCCATTCGAGTTGACGGCCGCCCTCGCCGTATCGACTCCGGTTCCGCCGAATGAAAACAGAAATGGTCCGGGCGGAGCATCCACGGGCGCGCTGTCGGTCGTCGAGTCTGAAGAGTCGGTAGCGCCGTCCTCTGAACCATCAATTGCACCGTCATCTTGCAGCGGTGGAAGTTCTGGAAACTTGCACCCCGCGGCTCCGACCACCACAAGGGACGCCATCAGCAAGCCGACGATGACTGTCAACACCTAGCACTCCTATGGCAACGACTCGATCCAAAGCCGGACCGCGTCCAGGCCCGACGAGTCCAACGTCTCTCGGCCGATAGGCGGCATCTTCGTGCCCGTGATCGAATTCATGCGCGCATGGACAGCGCTGTTCCCGACATCTCCGGGAAGCACCAGATGCGAACCTGACCCCGAGAGCTGCGCGGGCACACCCGTTCCGTTAGGGCCCAAGACGAACGCCCATGGCCGCGTGGTGGACCACGACATCCGATCTCCCGCGGCGGTAGTCAGACGCAACTCCACGTTGACGGTGTTCTTCACGTCCGAAAACTCGTTGTGGCAGCCTCCGCAGTTGGTGTGCAGGTAGCCGAGCGCTGGCAGCGTTGGATCGGATGCGCCGACCTCGGGCATAGGAAAGAACCCACCATTCGAGCTCGCGGGGTTCATCGTGAGCCGGTCCTCCGTCACCAATCGCTCCAGATCCATCCCATCGCTGGTCGCGACGTAGTCGAGCTGAAGCGCGCCGAATCCCAGGATCACGGATCGGTTTCGTGACGGTTGGTGACACTGCCGGCATTTCGATCGGTCGGGTATGTCGTTGTTGCCAGGGTCATCGACGACTCCGCCGGGCACCGCGATCGCGTCGAACTGTTCCGCGTCCCACTGAAAAGACACGAAGTACCAGCTGGACACGTCGTTGCTGGCATCGATGCGCTGGATCAGGCGGGTTTCGATCCGAACCCCGTCTCGCGTGAACTCCTTCCAAAACTTCGTCCCGACGGGGAACTGCCACCAGTCCATGTCGGACGTATCGATCTTCGTCCCTGGAGGTAGGTACACCCACCGCCGCTTCACCGCGCGGTCACTGAAGAGCTCCCAGCGCGGGACGTACTCGACGATGCCCGGCGCGATCGTCTCGGAGGAGATGTCGCTGTAGAGCCCGGTCTCCGACAGCATCGTCGGCTGCACGAACCCGCCGTCGGTCCCCGCATCCGTCGCCGCATCGATCGCCGCGTCCGTCGCCGGCGCGTCGAGGTCGCCGCCGCCCCCGTCGTCACCACACGCGGTGTGCAAGAGCGCGAGCAAGGCGAGGATGTGTACGGCTGGCCTGTTCATTCGCGGGCACTCTATCAAACCGAGGGATTCTCGGAACCGGTTTCCGCTCCGGGCGTGATGCGCCTCGCGCCCGCCTGGACCCTGGCGAGATGCTCGAGCACTGTGCGCACGACGAGCTCGAAGTCCGTCCGCGAAGGCAACAGGTCCGCCACGATCGCGTGCTCGTGCCCATCTCGATCATGGAGTGAAATGGAAGTATCGCCTGCCTCCAAGGCACCTCTCACGTGCTCGATCTCGGCGTACCGAAGGCGCCGCCACGAACTGGACCAAGCTCTGCCAGCAGGCAGCTGGACGAAGTCATCGGTGATGACCAGACGATGCTCTCGGACGAAGAACGGGAGCAGACCGACCATCGACAAGCCTAGAAACAAGCCGCCAACGAGAAGGCCGAGCACGAGTGACCACCCCGCCATGGCAAAGCCAAGAAGTGTGGCAACGACTCCGCCGATCACGATGTGGCGACGGGGATGCAGCCGGTATTCGAGGGGGGGCACGTCTACCAGACCTCGTTGTCGCAATCGTCATCGGGGCAAGGCTCTGCGTGAGGCATGTCCGGTGGAGCGGGCGGCGGCTCGGGCACCTCTTCCTCCGGCAGTCTACTTTCATTCGCCTCGAAGAGCCCCAGCCGCACCGCCATCAAGAGGTCTTCGAGCTTTCCCCGCTCTTCCAGCATCTCCAGCCGGCGCCGCTGAAGCGCCTCCATCTCCTGGCGATCACGAGCCGATGGGATCGCCCGATCGAAACGCCGGAGCTGCTGGTCCAGCTTGAAGATCGCATCGACCGTCGACTCGCCGAGATTGCGGCCGCGTGGATTCCCTCGTGCGTGAGCACCAGCGTACCCGCCGCCAGCTGCCATCGAATGCCCCGGGCCCACGGCGGCGGCGGACGCGCTGGCGAACATGTCCGCCAGGCTCACGCCGACGTGGGCGCCTGCCATTCCGCCCGCTGCACCGGCGAGGAGCGTGACGACGATGACGACTGGCGCGCCGACGCCACTTGCCCCTGCCAGGCCTCCCATGATCGCCGAAGCGATCCACACGGCTCCCTCGGCGCCCACGATGCCGCCCACGAATCCCGCACCCGCCCGAGCGATCGCATGGAGTCGTTCGGCATCACTGGCGTTGGCGATCTCCTGGTAGGCGTCGATCGCGCCGATCACGGCGCCTGCGACGCCCCCGGCCAGCTGCAGACGGGCCATGCCGCTGACAAGTCGATTCGGTCGACCGGCACTTCGAATGATGGCCTTCGACACCTCCGGGCTTTCGCCGAGCACGCGCATGGCATCCGCGAATGCGTCGGGGTCGGCCTGCACGGCCTTGGCGTGCTGAGCCCAGAGATCAGAGTCCGCGTCGAGGATCGCCTTCCACTGTTGCGCCTTCTCGGGCGGTAGCGGTCTGTTCTTCTTGTCGCGCCCCGAGTGATTACGCAGCAGCTCCGCCGTCTTCCGGCGCTGCATGTCCGACACCGATACGCCTCGATCGCTCTTGATCGCCTGCGATGCCTTGGCGGCCGCCGGGCTCATGTCCCGCCGCGCCTCGGTCAGCAGGTGATTGCGACCGACGACAGCCTGGTTCCGCGCCTCCAGATGGTCCAGCTTGCCGCTCTCGAGGTCCGCGAGGAGGCGCTGTGCGAGCTGTCGCGCTGGAGCTTCGTAGTTCGCGAGTCGAATGGCGGCGTTTCCCGCCGAGATGATGGCGGTTCCGCCGTTCGTGTCGTCGGCCGCCTGCGCCAGCACCTGCCAGGGAGCCTCTCCTCTGGTTTCCTTCTCCACGAACGAGGGCTCCGTGACCGGGCGCGACGCCCCGTCGGCCCGCGAGCTCGGAACGGCTTCGGCGCCCGGCAACGAACGCGCGGCAACCCCCGCGTACAGATTCGCCGACCGTTCGAACTCGTCGATCGAGTCAGGACCGATCACCCACTCGTGCTGGTCCCGCTCCTGATGGAACGCCTTCCAGAAGACGATTCGGTCCTCGAACGAGTGGGCCGTCAATCGGTAGGGCCCCGCCGATGCGGGGCCGAACTTCCCCGGAGGATGGACGGTATCCGGTCGCCCGAGGATGAATGGATCGGTGCGGAGGTAGAAACTCACGCCGTGGACGGCAAAGTCATCGGGCTCCACGGCGTCGGATGGCGCTGACTCGCGACGCCGCTCGAGGGGGCGCGGATCGTTGGTCGGATCCCCATCCGAGTGCTGCTCGTCGAGGAACTCGCTCAGCCCGAACCAGTCCGCTTGCTTCCGCGGGAACATCTCGCGCGAGAGTTGCTCGACGAAGGTCGCTCCGTGCTTCGCGCGCACGTACTCGAATGCCGCGTCGAGAATCCCCTTCCCGCTCGGTCGCCGCTTGAGCGCGTAGATGATCTTGTCGACGTCTCCGGCGTCGAGGATCGCGATCAAGTCGGGGTCGAGCTTCGATAGGACCGCCTTCGATCTACGCGCTGACGCCGCGAACAGGCCGGCCAACGTTGCCTTGCCCGGTGCCGGCGCGCTCGGTTCCCCGCGATCTTCGCGGGTCTCGCCGGCGGCCTTCATCGACGTCTCAAGTCCCACGGGAACCTCGATCACCGTGCGCCGGTGCGATCCGATTCATCATGCGCCGGGTATCGCCGCGGAGGAAACCGGGTTTCCGCCTTCCGGAAAAAATCTTCCAACGCGTTGGATCAGCTACGTTTCCGAGTCGTCGGCGGCGGCGACACTGGCGGGGTCGGCGGCGGCGGCGGCGTCCTGCGCGCGGGCCTCGTCGTCCTTCACGATGTCGCGGAGCTTCTGGGACATGACGGCGGTCACGTCGTGCTCGAAGCGGAGCTCGGGCGGGCGCTGGATCTGGAGGCGGCGGCCCAGCGGGCCGCGGAGGAAGCCGGCGGCGGCGCGCAGGCCGGCGAGCGCCTTCTCGGCGACCTTGTCGTCATCGGTGTAGATGGAGATCCACACGCGCGCGACCGAGAGGTCGGACGTGCACTCGACCTGGGAGACGCCGAGGACGCCGGCGGCCTGGACGCGCGGGTCCCTCACCTCGCGCGCGATGAGGTCGGCGAGCTGCTCGCGGATCGCGCTCTCGACGCGCTCTTTCCGGCTCATGATCCGCTCCCGTTACCCACCGGTCTTGTCCTCGTCCTTCCACACGGCCGGGATCCAGTCGTCGCTCGTGCCGTCGGCGTGCTCGTGCCACGGCTCGGCGCTCGAGAACCAGTCCTCGCTGAAGAGCGCGCTCTCGCGGCGCACGGCGACGATCTCGCACAGGCCCTGGTGCTGCACGAAGCCGAGCACCGACCCGAGCGCCGCCTCGCACGCGTCGCGCGTCCGGGTGAGCACCGAGAACGCGAGGTCGGCGCGCTGCCAGGTGTCGTGGCCGCCGACCTCGACGAGGCCGATGTGGAAGCGCTCGCGCACACGGTCGCGGAGCTTGCGGACGACGCTCCGCTTCTCTTTCAGCGAGTGGCTGTGCTCTACGACGATCGAGAAGCGGCAGACCCCGACATACATCAGAGGGTCGCCGCCTCCTCGATGACCTCGTAGGCCTCGATCACGTCGCCGACCTTGAGGTCGTTGAAGCCCGCGACCTGGACGCCGCACTCGTAGCCCTGCTGGACCTCGCTGACGTCGTCCTTGAAGCGGCGCAGGCTGCCGACACGACCCTCGTAGATCTGCACCGCGTCGCGGACGATGCGGAGCAGCGCCTTGCGGGTGATCTTGCCGTCCGAGACCATGCAGCCCGCGATCGTGCCGATCTTGGGGATCGTGAAGGTGTTGCGCACCTCCAGCTTGCCCATCGCCTGCTCGCGCTTGATCGGCGCCAGGAGGCCGGCCATCGCCGACTTCACCTCGTCGAGGGCGTCGTAGATGATGTCGTAGAGGCGGATCTCGACGCCTTCCTGCTCGGCCAGCTTCGACGACTTGCCGGCGGGACGGACGTGGAAGCCGAGGACGACGGCGCCGCCGGCCTTGGCCAGGTTGACGTCGCCCTCGGTGATGCCGCCGACGCCGGCGGAGATGACCGTGACCTTGACCTTGTCGGTCGAGAGCTTGACGAGCGCGGCCTTGAGCGCCTCGGCCGAGCCCTGGACGTCGGCCTTGAGCACGATCTTGAGCTCCTTGCCGTCGCCCGCCGACTCGTTGATCCGAGCCATGACGTTCTCGAGCGAGATCTTCGACGTCGACGCGAGCTCGCGCTTGCGCCACATCTGCCGGCGGTGCTCGACGACCTGCTTGGCCGCCTTGTCGTCCTCGGCGACGTTCATCTGGTCGCCGGCCTCGGGCACGCCGTCGAGGCCCAGGATCTCGACCGGGGTCGACGGGCCGCATTGCTCGAGCGCCTCGCCGCGCGCGTCGAGCATCGCGCGCACCTTGCCGTAGCAGCGGCCGGCGACGAGGATGTCGCCGACGTGCAGCGTGCCTTCCTGCACGAGCACGGTCGCCATCGGTCCGCGGTTGCGGTCGAGGCGCGCCTCGATCACGACGCCGGCGGCCGGCTTGTCCGGGTTGGCGCGCAGCTCACCGACCTCCGCGACGAGCGCGACGGTCTCGAGCAGCTTGTCGATGTTCTCGCCCTTGAGCGCCGACACGTTCACGTACTGCGTGTCGCCACCCCACTCCTCGGGGATGAGGCCGCGGTCGGCGAGCTGCTGGCGGATGCGGTCGGGCTGCGCATCGGGGAGGTCGATCTTGTTGACCGCCACGATGATCGGCACCTTCGCGTCCTTGGCGTGTGAGAGCGCCTCGAGCGTCTGCGGCATCACGCCGTCGTTCGCCGCCACCACGAGGATGACGATGTCGGTCGCGCTCGCGCCGCGGGCGCGCATCTCGGTGAAGGCCTCGTGGCCCGGCGTGTCGAGGAACACGATCTCGCCGTGGTTCTCGCCGGCCGGCACCTTGTACGCCGCGATGTGCTGCGTGATGCCGCCGGCCTCACCGGCCGCGACCTTGCTGTTGCGGATGCGGTCGAGGAGCGACGTCTTGCCGTGGTCGACGTGACCCATGACGGTCACGACCGGCGCGCGGCCCTGCATCTTGTCGGCGTCGTCGGCCTTCTCGGAGAAGATGTCCTCCTCCTTGAACGCGACGTTCTGGACCTCGTACTGGAACTCGCTCGCCAGGATCTGCGCGGTCTCGAAGTCGATCGACGCGTTGATGTTCACGCCGGTCATGCCCATCGACCAGAGCTTCTTCAGCACCTCGGTCGCCTTCACGCCCATGCCGCGCGCGAGATCGGAGATCGCGATGGTCTCCTCGATGCGGATGATGCGCTTGTGCGCCGCCGCCTCGGTGATCTGCGTGCTCTTGCCCTTGCCCTTGGTGAGCGGGAGCTTCTTCTTGCCGTACTCGTTGGGACGCGAGCGCGGCCCACCCTTCTTCTGCTGCTCGGCGAAGCGACCGCGGATCGCCGCCGGACCGCCGGGGGGCGGCTGCGACGGGCGGCCGCCCATCGGCGCGCGCTCCGTGATCTGGATGCGGGTCGGCAGCTTGATGACGGTGCCGACGGCCGGCCGCGACGGATCGCGGGTCTCGACCACGGGCGCGGCC
>JAIOII010000042.1 GCA_019912685.1 Kofleriaceae bacterium | reverse complement strand
AGGGCGGTGATCGCGGCGGGCGCGCGCTACGTCGTGCTCGGGACGGCGGCCGTGAAGCAGCCGGCGATGGTCGAGCGCCTGTGCAAGGAGCTGCCGGGGCACGTCGTGGTCGCCGTCGACGCCAAGGACGGCATGGTCGCGGTCGAGGGCTGGGTCGAGACGTCGACGGTGTCGGCGATCGAGCTCGGCCAGCGGGCGGCGTCGTGGGGCGCGGCGGCCTTGCTCTACACCGACGTCGCGCGCGACGGCACCGGCAAGGGACCCAACGTCGCGGCGACCGCGGCGCTCGCGGCGGCCGTGTCGATCGACGTCATCGCGTCGGGCGGCGTCCACGAGCTCGACGATCTGCGGCGGCTGGCGGCGGCGGGCGTGCCCGCGGTCGTCGTCGGGCGCGCCCTCTACGACGGCCGCTTCACCGTTGCCGAGGCGGTGGAGGCCGCGCGATGCTGACGCGGCGGATCATCCCGTGCCTCGACGTGAAGGAGGGGCGGGTCGTGAAGGGCACGTCGTTCGTGCAGCTGCGCGACGCCGGCGATCCGGTCGAGCAGGCGACGGCGTACGACGCGCAGGGCGCCGACGAGATCTGCTTCCTCGACATCTCGGCGTCGCCGGAGGGCCGCTCGACGATCCTCGACGTGGTCGCGCGCACCGCCGACCAGGTCTTCGCGCCGCTCACGGTCGGCGGCGGCGTGCGCGCGGTCGACGACGTCGAGCGCCTGCTCCTGGCCGGCGCCGACAAGATCTCGATCAACACCGCCGCGATCCGCGACCCGTCGCTCGTGTCGCGCGCCGCCGAGCGCTTCGGCATCCAGGCGATCGTGGTCGCCGTCGACGCCAAGCGCCGCGGCGACGGCACGTGGGAGGTCTACAGCCACGGCGGCCGCACGCCCGAGGGCCTCGACGCGCTGCGCTGGTGCGTCGAGATGGCCGAGCGCGGCGCCGGCGAGCTCCTGCTCACGAGCATGGATCAGGACGGCACGCGCTCGGGCTACGACCTCGAGCTGGTGCGCGCCGTCGTCGACGCCGTCACCATCCCCGTGATCGCGTCGGGCGGCGTCGGCACCCTCGATCACCTCGCCGACGGCCTCGCGATCGGCGGCGCCGACGCGGTCCTCGCCGCCTCGATCTTCCACTACGGCCAGCACACGATCGGCGAGGCCAAGGCGCACCTCGCGGCGCGCGGCCTCCCCGTCCGCCTGGCGTGAAAAGCTTGACAGGGATCGATCCGGGAGCCGACAACCTCGTCATGCCGCTGCCCGAGCCCGCCTGGGACGATCGTGGTCTGGTGGCGGCGGTCGTCCAGGACGCCGATACCGGCGCCGTCCTCATGCTCGCGTGGATGAACGCCGAGGCGTGGGCGATGACGCGGGCGTCGGGCGAGGTGCACTTCTTCTCGCGGTCGCGCAACGCGCTGTGGAAGAAGGGCGAGACGTCGGGGAACGTCCTGCGCGTCGTCGAGCTGCGCGTCGACTGCGACAACGACGCGGTGCTGGTGAAGGCGCGGCCGGCGGGGCCCACGTGCCACACGGGCACGACGGCGTGCTTCTTCCGCACCGAGAACGGCGACGACGACGGCGCGCCGCCGGCCCACGTCCTCGACCGGCTCGAGCGCGTGCTGCACGCGCGACGGGACTCCGCCGCGGAGAAGAGCTACACGAAGTCGCTGCTCGAGAAGGGGATGCCCAAGATCCTCGAGAAGATCGCCGAGGAGCACGGCGAGCTGGCGGCGGAGCTGCCCGACGGCGAGCGCGCGAAGGTCGTGCACGAGACGGCGGACCTCCTCTTCCACGTGATGGTCGGGCTGGTCGCGCGCGACATCCCGGTGGCCGAGGTGTGGCAGGAGCTCGCGCGCCGGTTCGGGACGAGCGGTCACGTCGAGAAGGCCTCGCGCTCCAAGACCCGGGATGAGTGACGAGACCCTCGGGCCCGGCGGCACGCTCGCGGCGGCGATCCCGCACTTCGAGGATCGGCCGGAGCAGCGGCGCATGGCCGCCGCGGTCGCGCAGGCGCTCGCCGACGACCGGCCGCTGCTCGTCGAGGCGGGCACGGGCACGGGCAAGACGCTCGCGTACCTCGTGCCGGCGCTGGCGTCGGGCAAGCGCGTCGTCGTGTCGACGGGCACGCGCGCGCTGCAGGATCAGATCGTCCGCAACGACCTGCCGCTCCTGCGGCAGATCATCGGCCGGCCGTTCGTGGCGGTCGCGCTCAAGGGCGTCGCCAACTACGTCTGCCGGCGCAAGCTCGAGGAGATCCGCCGCTCGCCCGAGGCGACGCGCGGTCCGCTCGCGGAGATCCTCGACTGGGTGACGGAGACGACGACGGGCGATCGCGCGGAGCTCGAGTCGGTCGCCGAGGACGCGCCGGTCTGGGCGGAGGTGACGACGACGCCCGACACGCGCATCGGGCCGCGCTGCCCGCACTTCGAGCGCTGCTTCGTCACCGGCGCGCGCCGCGCCGCCGACAAGGCCGACCTCATCCTCGTCAACCACCACCTCTACTTCGCCGACCTCGCGCTGCGCTCGGCGTTCCCGGGCGCGCGCGTCCTGCCCGATCACGACGCGGTCATCTTCGACGAGGCGCACCAGCTCGAGGACGTCGCGACCGAGCACTTTGGCGTCCGGCTCTCGACGGGCAAGCTGGCGTCGCTCGTGCGCGACGCGATGATCGTCCTCGGCAGCACGCTGTTCGACCGGCGCGGCGAGTACGACACGCTCGTCGCCGCCGTCGATCGCGCCTCGGTCGCGATGTTCGCCCACGCGCGCAAGGCGCTGCTCGGCGCGGCGC
>JAIOII010000383.1 GCA_019912685.1 Kofleriaceae bacterium | reverse complement strand
GCACGCGATCGCCGCCCCACCCCGCCGCGGCCGACATCGCGACGCGCGGCGCGAGGCCGTGGGTCTCGTAGAACATCGACCAGCCGACCTCGCCCCAGACCGCGCGGTGGACCTCGGTGTAGCCGGGCGGCACCGCCGGCGTGATCGCGTGCGGCTTCTCGTCGGCGAGGTAGAGCTCGGGGTGGAGGATCTGCTCGGTCGAGCGCGGCGGCCGGCGGAACGCGGCGTCGATCTTCGACCAGGGCTGGGTGCGGCGCAGGTGCGCGACGAACTCGAGGCCGCGCACGTACGGGAACATGAGGCCCTGGCGGATCGCGAGCGGCGAGCGCGCGAGCAGGTCGCCGCCCGACGTCGGATCCATGCTGCCGGTGAGCAGCTTGATCACCTCCGGGTTGCTCCAGGGCGGCGGCACGCCCTTCTCGGCGAGCGTGTACTCGAGCATGAGCGCGACGCCGTCGCCCTCGACCAGCGCCGAGCGCGCCGCGCTCGCGTCGCCGTCGTCCTCGACCTCCTTCATCCATCGCTCGAGGTCGAAGTGCTGGTCCTGGAGCGCGTGCACGATCTCGTGCGCCATCAGCATGTCGGCCCAGGTCTCGCCGCCCTCGGGCTTGTCGGCGACGTAGAGCTTCTTCTCGCGCGGGTCGTAGAAGCCGGCGATCTGCTCGGTGAGGAGGTCGACGGTCAGCTGGTCGAGATCGAGGTCCCACCCCACGAGGCCCCAGCGCTTCACCATCGCCGCCTCGGCGGCGCGCTCGGCGGGCGGCGAGTCCTCGTCGAGGCGGGTGAGGATGCGCGTGCGCAGCTCGGCCTCGGTCATGACGCCCATGGCGAGCGGCTTCTTGATCTTCAGGCCGCGCAGCTTCGAGACCTTCTTGCCGATCTCGTCGCCGCGCGCGACGACCTTCTGCGTCCACGCGTCGTCGGCGAACGCGACCCCGGTGAGGACGACCAGCGAGAGCACGAGCGCGCGGCGCATGTCCGCGGAGAGTAGCAGGTCAGGTGGCGGCGGGGCTCAGTTGCCCTTGGGCGCGACGACGGCGTTCAGCGCGCCCGAGAACACCTGGGCGGCGTCCTTGGTGGTCGTGCGCGCGGCGTTCGCCGAGGTGCCGACGATCTTCTCGACCGACGCGAGCAGCTCGGTCGCCGCGCCGTCGAGGCGCTGGGTCACGCGGCGCGCGACCGCGAAGACGCTCTTGGCGAGCGCCTCGCCGGCGTCGATCACGGTGATCGCGCCCTTCGCGAGCTCGGTGCGCACGTCCGCGGTGACGCCGAGCGCGGTCGACGCCGCGATCTCGCCGCCGTCGACGGCGAGCGTGGCGACGGCCGGGATGAAGCCGCGCGGGCCATCGGCCTCGACGATGGCGGGGCGGGGGTTCTTGTCCTTGGTGTCCGGGTTCTTGTCCATGGACGACACCCTGCGTCATGACCGGCGCTCAGAAAACGACATTTTCGTGAAGAGTGTGATTCAACCGGTGACGCCGCATCAACGGGTTTGCGACCGCTACAGTTGGCGCCCATGGGTCGCATCCTGGTCGTCGACGACGAGCGCTCGATGCGCGAGTTCCTCGCCATCTGCCTCAAGCGCGCCGGGCACACGGTGACGATCGCGGAGTCGGGCACGCAGGCGATGGCCGAGCTCGCGCAGGCGCCGGCCGACGTCGTCGTCACCGATCTGCGCATGCCGGGCGAGCTCGACGGGCTCGGGCTCCTGCGCGCGATCCGCGCCGCCGGCATGGATCCCGAGGTCATCCTGGTCACCGCCTTCGCCACCGCCGACACCGCGATCGCGGCGATGAAGGACGGCGCCTACGACTACCTGACCAAGCCGTTCAAGGTCGACGAGATCAACGCCGTCATCGGCCGCGCGATGGAGAAGCGCGCGCTCGTCGCCGAGAACCTCGCCCTGCGCGAGCAGGTCGCCGGCCGCGTGCGCATGGCGCAGCTGCTCGGGCGCTCGAAGCCGATGCAGAACGTGTTCGAGCTGATCGGCAAGATCGCCTCGGCGCGCACGAGCGTCCTCATCACCGGCGAGAGCGGCACCGGCAAGGAGCTGGTCGCGCGCGCGCTACACACCGAGGGCTCGCGCGCCGGCGGCGCGTTCGTCGCCGTCAACTGCGGCGCGATCCCCGACGAGCTGATGGAGTCGGAGCTCTTCGGCCACGTGAAGGGCTCGTTCACCGGCGCCGTGGCCGATCGCACCGGCCTCTTCCGCGAGGCCCAGGGCGGCACCCTCTTCCTCGACGAGATCGGCGAGCTGTCGCTCGGCCTCCAGGTCAAGCTCCTGCGCGCGCTCCAGGAGAAGAAGGTGAAGCCGGTCGGCGGCACGGGCGAGGTCGAGGTCGACGTGCGCGTGGTCGCGGCGACCAACCGCGAGCTCGAGGCCGAGGTCGCGCGCGGCGCCTTCCGCCAGGACCTCTACTACCGCCTGAACGTGATCGAGCTGCGGCTGCCGCCGCTCCGCCAGCGCCGCGAGGACGTCCCGCTCCTGGTCGATCACTTCCTGCGCCGCTTCGCGCGCGATCAGGGCAAGGCGCTGTCGGCGCTCACGCCGGCGGCGATGAAGCGCCTCGAGGCCTACGACTTCCCGGGCAACGTGCGCGAGCTCGAGAACATCATCGAGCGCGCGGTCGCGCTGTCGTCCGGGCCCACGATCGACGAGGCCGACCTGCCCGCGCTCCGCTCCACCGCGCCGAAGCCGGCCGCACCCGCAGGGGACATCCCCGACGACGGCGTCGACCTCGACCGCCTGGTCGCCGACTACGAGCGCGTGTGGGTCCAGAAGGCGCTCGACAAGGCCGGCGGCGTCCGCAAGAAGGCCGCGCAGCTCCTCGGCATCACCTTCCGCTCCATGCGCTACCGCCTCGACAAGCTCGGACTCGACAAGGGCGACGCCACCGACGACTGACGGGATCCCCGAGCGTTCTCCGACGGTTAGCCGACGGTTAACGGTGACGTTTTGCGGCACCGGGGGCGCCGCGAAACGTCGCTGCGTGCTCGCCTGCGGATCGGATGGGAGCCTCGGATCAACGACTTGCGAGGTGGTAAGCGGTGGCACGTCCCGTGCTCATGGGTCTCGGCGTGCGGCAACGGGGATTCACGCTGGTCGAGATTCTCGTGGCCGTCGCCATCATCGGAGTCCTCGTCGGCCTCGCGGTGGTGGCGTTCGGCAAGCAGACGCGCAAGGCGCGCGGCTCGGAGGCCCAGGCGATGTTCGCCGCCCTCCGCGTGGCGCAGGAGCAGTATCACCTCGAGAACGGGACGTACCTGTCCACCGGCGGCAGCGAGGCCGCCACGCACCCGACGACGCCGACCAAGACCTCGCAGTCGTTCCTGCCGCTGCCGACGACGTGGACGTCGCTCCGCGTGCGGCTCCCCAACGAGACCGGCTACTGCGGCTACGTCGCCATCGCCGGCCTGGCCAACGACGCGACCGGCATCGGCACCATCGCGCAGTCCTTCGGCCTCACCGCCGCGCCGGCGACCGACTGGTACTACCTGATCGCGCACTGCGATCTCGACGGCAACAGCACCCGCGATTCTTACTACTTCACGTGGAGTGGCGACACGACCGTGAAGAAGCTGGACGAAGGTTACTGACCCACCTCGGTTTTCAACGGGCATCCACCACCGCGGGTGGCCCTGCCTGAAGTACTCAACCGCCCGAAAGGGCCAACCCGCGGAAAGAGAGGAACCAGACATGATTCGCATTTCTCGCAAGGCTCAGCGTGGCTTCACCCTCATCGAGCTCATGATCGTCGTCGCGATCATCGGCATCCTCGCCGCCGTCGCCATCCCGGCCTTCATGGACTACATGAAGAAGGGCAAGCGCTCCGAGGCCGAGCTCAACCTCGACAGCATCAAGAAGAGCAACAAGACCAACTACGTCGAGAAGGCGAGCTACGTCAACGCGACCGAGGCCTTCACCCCCGCCGCGACGTGCTGCGGCGCGCCCGGCTCCGGCGTCACCAAGTGCCTCGCCAACTCCGCCGCGTGGCACGGTCTTGCGGGCTGGGACGAGCTCTCGTTCGAGATCAACGAGGATCACTACTTCGTGTACTCGTACACCGGCGCCGGCGACACGTACACGGCGACCGCGCGCGGCGACCTCGACTGCGATGGCGCCACGTTCGACTTCGTCCTGAACGGCACGGCGGTCGCGGGCTCGCCGTCGTCGAACCTCGTCAAGCCGGCGCGTTCGGACTGATTCGCACCTGACCTGAGGATCCTGCAACGGGGCCGCGCACGCGGCCCCGTTCGCGTTTTCGGGTACGATGGAGCGGCCGATGCTCCGCGCCGCCGCCGTGCTCGCCGCCCTCGCGACGGTCCTCGGCGCCCGCGCGCTCGGTGCCCACGCCAACGAGACGCGCGCGGCCTGGCCGAAGTCGGTCGACCTGCCCTTCGCGCCATCGGCCGGCAGCGCGCCGTACGTGTCGATTGGCTACCGCGAGATGGTGGCCGACCTGCTCTGGATCCGCGCGATCGGGTACGTGGGCGGCGACGACGACCGCGCGGCCGGCACGCGCGCGCTGGTCGAGGCGATCGTCGCGCTCGATCCGCGCTTCGAGCGGGTCTATCCCTTCACCGGCGCCGCGCTCTCCGCCATGGGCACCGAGCCCTCGCGCGACGACCTGCTCGCGTCGATCCGCCTCCTCGAGCGCGGGATGAAGGAGTTCCCCGAGAACTGCAAGCTCCCGCTCCTCGCGGGCCAGGTCTACACCGTCGAGCTCACGAGCGACGATGCCGCCGAGGTCGAGCGCTGGCAGCTCGAGGGCGCCAGGTATCTCGAGCGCGCCGTTCGCCTCAAGGGCTGCTCGAAGGACTCGGCGACCTTCGCGGCCCACCTCCGCACCAAGCTCGGCCAGCGCGAGAAGGCGGCGCGCGACCTGCGTGAGCTCATTGTCTACACCGACGACCCGGCGCAGCGTCAGCGACTGATCGGCAAGCTCGCCGAGATCGAGGAGGGCGACGCGGCCGCGATCGCCTACGAGCTCGAGATCGAGAAGCGCCGCTTCGAAGCGGCGTGGCTGGCGAACCGCCCCGAGGTGACGCCGACCATGTACCTCCTCCTCGGGCCGCCGCTGTCGCCGTCGTTCCGGCTCGAGGACCTCGCCGTCGACCGCGACCTCATCGGTAGCGAGGAGCCGATCGAGCCGCTACCGCCGCTCCCCGACTGAGTCATACTTCCCTACATGAGCAAGGCCCTGGTGAAGTCGTCGTCCTCGGGCAGTGGCGCCAGGGGCATCGTGCCGGCCGTGTGCAGCGGCTTCATCCCCGGCCTCGGCCAGCTGGTGAACGGCGAGACCGACAAGGCGATCGGCGTCTTCGCCGTCTCGACCGTCGCCGGCCTCGGCTTCATCGGCGCCATCCCGCTCATCGGCCCCGTCGCCGCCCTCGTCGGCGGCGCCACCTGGCTCTACGGCGTCGGCGACGCCTACTTCACCGGCCGCAAGAAGCGCTAGTCGGTCTCGAGCGCGCGGAGCAGCGAGCGCACGGCAGCCTCGTCGGCGGCGGCATCGACGGCGACGACGAGCGACGCGAGTCGATCGGCGTCCTCGCACGCGTCGATCCGGGCTCGGAGCGCGGGATCGACCGGAAAGCGACGCTCCAGGAGGGCGAGGAGGATCGTGCGGGCCATGAGCAAGCTGCCTTGTACCTGACCCGCTCCGAAGTAGCGGCGCGCGAACTCGCTCTGGTACTCGTACTTTCTGGTTTCCATCATCTCCTCCAGGGCGCGCCGGCCCGCATCGTCCAGCGATGCGACGATCAGATCGAAGCAGAGCGTAGCATGGGCCTCCGGTAGCGACGCCACGGCGTCGAGCGCCGCGAGCGCGATCGCGACGCCGCCTTCGCGATTGCCGTGCGCGAGCGCCGAGAGCACCGCGAGCCACGGCTGGCGGCGCGCGCTCTGCGAGTCCACACGTGGCACCTGATCGGGCGCGAGCACGAGCGGCACGAACGGGCTCCCGGGCTGGAGTGTCGTGATCGGCGACGCGGCCCACGCAGCGGTCCCGGGATCGGTCGCGATCACCAGCAGGCACACCTGACATCCGAGGCGCGTGTGCAGGCTCGCGACATAGAGCGGCCACGACCACCGCTTGCGCTCGTCGCGGCGGCGCTGGACCTCGACGACGACGCCCAGCACGGGCGGTCGTGCCGGCTCGGGCCCGCGGAGCACGACGACGAGATCCGCGCGCAGCTCGGTGGGCACCACCTGCGTGAGATCCGCGTCGGCGGTCTCCGCGATCGCGTACGCGGGCACGTCGACGCCGAGCAAGTCGCGCAAGAGCTCGGCGACGAGCTGCGGCGCCTCGCGGAGCACGGCCAGCGGCGCTTCGTGCGGCAGGGACGGCACGCGAGACGCCAGAGCAACCGACGTGCCGCGCGAAAGCCTGCGGAACGACGCTGCGCGTGTCCGGTCCACCGGACAGGGGGCGGCCGGGTATCGGCCGTGTCCGAAAACCGGACGACGCTCGTCCTTCCACCCCGTTCGTCCTGAGCGAGCGAAGCGAGTCGAAGGACGTCCTTCGACTCCGCCTCGCTGGCGCTCGGCGTCGCTCAGGACGAACGGTGGCTCAGGACGAACGGTGGCTCAGAACTGCTTCGTCACGCCGAGCATGAGCAGGTTGTAGCCGCTCGTGATCGTGCCGTACGTGTACGGGCTCTCGACCTGACCGCCGGCGTCGCTCGTCGGCTGCGACGGATCGGGGCCGATGCGCTCGTCGACCGGCAGGCGCTCGCCGTTCGGGCCGCAGCCCTCGGACGTCGCCGCCGGGTTGCAGAACGAGCCCTGCGTGCGCGTGCCCTCGTAGACGAGGCCGCCGCCCGCGTCGACGCGCCAGCTGCCGAACGCGTACGACGCGCCGAGCGCCATCGTCCAGCGCGCCGCGCCGTCGAAGTCGGCGCGCTGCCAGCCTTCCTTCGCCGCCGCGGTGTCGTGCGCGACGCCGGCGCGGAACGTCATCTCGTTCTTGCCCATCGGCAAGGACCACGAGCCGCCGAGCCGCACCGAGAACGTGTCCTTCAGGTTGTGGCGGATGAAGGTCGGGTTGAGGCGCAGGCCGGCGCCGGTCTGCACGTCGACCGCGGCGAAGCCGTCGACGATCACCTGGTAGTCGGACGAGGCGCTCCAGCGCTCCCACTGCACGTTCAGCTCGACGTCGGCCTTCTGCCGGCCGTCGTCGCCGCGCATGACGTAGCGCCCGCCCACCGTCGCGTTCATCGGCAGGCTCAGGTTGACGCACGCCTTGAGCGCGTCGGCCGTGCCGCCTTCCTCGCACAGGTTGGTCGCGAGGCCGTCGACGGGGATGACGGTGACCGGGTTGCCGCCGATGCCGGTGCCCGAGCCGGTGATCGAGTCGCCGGTGCCCTTGGCCGCCACGTTCACGATGCTCGACCACTGCGCGCCGAGCTCGATCGCGTCGGTCGGACGGAACTGCACGCCGAGGCCGTAGGCCGGCACGAACGGGTCGGACACCTTCACGTGGAACTCGGCGTCCTTGCCGACCCACTCGTTGTAGTTGAGGAGGCCCCACACGTACGTGGTCGCCTCGAGGTCGGCGAAGCCCCACGAGAAGCGGCCGCCGACGTCGAGCTTGTCGGTCACGCGGTACGCGACCGCGATCGACGGCAGGACGACCGCCGCCTTCTGCCGGATCGTGTCGTAGCGCGTCGGCGGCGGCGGCACGCCGGGCGCCTCGAGCTCGTAGCCGGCGCTCATGTCGCGCACCGGGTACGCGTTGGGCGCGTACACGCCGGCCGCCACGCGCAGGCCCTTCACCTTGCCGCCGAGATCCGACGACACCGCGATCACCGGCACCGCCTGGAACGGGCCGAGGCCGATCGCCGGCTTCGACGTGTCGGAGACCGACGGATACTGCTGGCCCGCATACGGTAGCGGCGGCGCGTCGGGATCCTGCTCGTACACGCCGAAGCGGCCGACGGTCTGGTGGTACGCGATGAGCGCGGAGCCGACGTGGAGCACCGTGCCCTCGGTCTTGGCGAGGCCGGCAGGGTTGATGCCGAGCGCCGCCGGATCGTCGGTCGACGCGACCGCGGCGCCGGCGCGGCCCGTCGACACCGGGCCGGAGCCAGGCACGATGAGGCCGCCGGCCTGCGCGAGCGTCGGCGTGAAGCAAAGCGCGGTCGCGCCCGCGAGGATGGATCGGTAGCGGGGTGCCCTCATTCCGGCTGCGATGGTACGTCGGCCGCACGCCTCCGCGTCAAGGCGACATGGGTCATCAAGATCGAGACCGCGGCCGGCGTGACCCCCGACACCCGCGAGGCCTGCCCCACCGAGCGCGGGCGCAGCGCCGTGAGCTTCTCGACGACCTCGCGCGAGAGCCCCGGGATCGCCCCGTAGTCGAGGTCCTCGGGCAGGCGAACGGCGTCGGCGCGCTCGAGCCGCGCGGCGTCGACCTCCTGGCGCCGCAGATAGCCCTCGTAGACGATCTCGGTCTCGATGCGCGCGGCGACGTCGTCGTCGACGTCGAAGGCCGCCAGCCCGCCGGCGGCGGCGATCATCGCGACCTCGGCCCAGCCGAGCTCGGGGCGGCGATCGCGGATGGCCTCGAGCGCGCGCCCGATCGGCAGGAGCCGCTCGGCGGTGTTGTCCTCGCGCAGCAGCAGGCGGAACTCGGCGCGCGACGTCATCATGCGGTACGGCTCGCGCGTGCCGCGCGTGACCAGATCGTCGACGAGCACGCCGCCGTAGGCCTGGTCGCGGCGCAGGACGAGCTCGCGCTCGCCGCCCGGGCCCTTGCCGAGGCCGAGCGCCGCGTTCACGCCGGCGAGGAGCCCCTGGATCGCGGCCTCCTCGTACCCCGACGTGCCGTTGATCTGACCGCCGAGGAAGAGCCCGGCCACGCGCCGGGTCTCGAGCGTCGGCAGGAGCTCGCGCGGATCGACGAAGTCGTACTCGACGGCGTAGCCCGGCCGCGTCATCTCCGCGCGCTCGAGGCCGGGGATGCTGCGCACGAACGCGAGCTGCACGTCGTACGGTAGCGACGTCGAGATGCCGTTGGGGTAGACCTCGCCCGAGTCGATGCCCTCGGGCTCGAGGTAGATCTGGTGGCGGTCCTTGTCCGCGAACCGGACGACCTTGTCCTCGATGCTCGGGCAGTAGCGCGGGCCGGCGCCGGCGATCGCGCCCTGGAAGAGCGGCGAGCGCGCGAGGTTGGCGCGGATGAGGTCGTGGGTCGCCGGGTTGGTGTACGTGATCCAGCACGCGAGCTGCGGCAAGGGCGGCGGCCCCGCCGGCGGGCGGACCTGGAAGCGCGGCGGCGGATCGTCGCCGGGCTGGAGCTCGAGGCCGGCGGTGTCGATCGTCTTCGCGTCGAGGCGGCACGGCGTGCCGGTCTTGAGCCGCGCGAGCGGGAAGCCGAGCGACGCGAGCGACGCCGAGAGCCCCATCGCCGGCGCCTCGCCGGCGCGGCCGCCGGCGGCGCGCTCGTCGCCGACGAAGATCTTGCCGCGCAGGAACGTGCCGGTCGTGATGATGACGGCCTTCGTGCGGTACGCGACGCCCATCGTCGTGGCGACGCCGACGATCCGCGGGCGCCCCGCGCTGCTGTCGACCTGCAAGGCCGCCACCTCGGCCTGGCGCAGCGCGAGCCCGGGCTGCGCCTCGAGCCGCTGGCGCATGAGCTCGCGGTAGCGGCGCTTGTCGGCCTGGGCGCGCGTCGAGCGCACCGCCGGCCCCTTGGCGGCGTTGAGCCGGCGGAACTGGATGCCGGTCTCGTCGATCACCCGCGCCATCTCGCCGCCGAGCGCGTCGATCTCCTTCACCAGGTGGCCCTTGGCGACGCCGCCGATCGCCGGGTTGCACGACATCTGCGCCACCATCTCGAGCGATCCGGTCAAGACGAGCGTCCGCGCGCCCAGGCGCGCCGCCGCGAGCGCGGCCTCGCAGCCGGCGTGGCCCGCCCCGACGACGATGACGTCGTAGTCGTCGGGATAGACGTACATGGTTACTCGAACCGGCTGGCGCACGACGGATCGCCGTGCGGCTTCTTCGGCGCGAAGTCGTAGACGTCGAGCGTCCACGCCACCTGCAGGTCGTTCGGGTGCATCTGATCGGGCGCGATGCCGGTGTCCCAGCCGATCTGCTTCACCTTCACCGACCCGCACGGGTCGTGGATGCCGCGCTTGTACCTCGCGAGCCCGGCCTTGTACTCGTCGAGCTCGGTGTGCGAGCACGGCCCCGGCGCGCCGCAGCCGAAGCGGAACGTCTCGTACCAGCTCTTCGTCGCCGGCGCGTACTCCGACACGGCGACGCGCGCGGCGATGCCGCCCTCCTGCGACGCGCGCAGCCCCATCACGTGATCGCCGGCGCCGAGGTCGACGTAGAAGCAGTCCTCGGCGCGCGCCTTGCTCTTGTAGAGCACCATGTCGTCGAGCATCACCCACAGCTCGTGCTCGCTCGGCCCGATGCGGATCTCGAAGCGCTTCACGGCGCCGCCGGTGTCCCCCGGCTCGCCCGCGCCGCCGTCGCCGGGCGCGCTCGCGTCCCGACAGCGACACGCGTCGCCGTCGCACAGCGGGCCGGCGAACGTGCCGCGCGACACCGTGTCGGGCACGGGGCCGATCGTGACCTGCTTGACGCCCTGCTCCGGACCGCCGCACGCGGCGAGTGCCACCAGGATCCCGATCTGACGCATGGCGAGTATGTAGCCGTGGATCGTCGGGCGCGGCAACCCCACGCCCGACCCGGGAGTCGAACCGTTGACCACTTCCCTGCGCAGGGTGTATCACCATGGCCAACTCCCGGACTTCTCGCATGTTTTCCATCAGACTCCTCTTGGCCTTGGGGCTCGTCGCCCTGCCCGTCGCGGCCTGCGGCGGCAAGAGCGGCGACGCCGCCGTCGACTACTCGGTCTCGGCGCAGAAGAACTACGAGCGCGGGCTCGAGAAGCTCGGCGACAAGCAGTGGGTCGCCGCGGCCAAGTACTTCGCGTTCATCAAGAGCCGGTTCCCGTACTCGAAGTACGCCGTGCTCGCCGAGCTGCGCCTCGCCGACGCCGAGTTCGGCGCCGAGCAGTACCTGGAGGCGGTCGACAGCTACAAGATGTTCATCAAGTTCCACCCGACCCACGAGATGGTCGCCAACGGCTACGCGAGCCTGCGCATCGCCGAGGCCTACTACGAGATGCTGCCGGGGGATTACTGGATCCTCCCGCCGTCCTACGAGAAGGATCAGTCGTCGGTCGAGGACGCCGAGACCGAGCTGCGCAGCTTCCTCAAGAAGCACAAGGACTCGCCGTTCCGCAAGAAGGCGGAGACGCTGCTCGCCAAGGTCGGCAAGCGCCTCGCCGATCACGAGTGGTACGTCGCGCGCTTCTACTGGGACAAGGGCAAGTACATGGGCACGGTCCTGCGGCTGCGCCGCCTGCTCGAGCGTCATCCCGGCGTGGGATACGACGTGGAGGCGCTCTGGCTCCTCGGCCGCGCCTACGTGAAGGTGGGCATGCCCGATCGCGCGCGCGAGACCTGGAACGAGCTCGTCACCAAGCATCCGCAGTCCGGCAAGGCCGCCGAGGCGCGCGGCGCGATCGCGAGCCTGCCCAAAGGAAAGTCCTGAGGCTTCCATGAGCACACGCCTGCAGCAGCTCATCCAGCTCGGTCGCGAGCACTACAACGCGAACGAGTACGACAAAGCCGAGCCGCTGCTGGCCGAGGCCGTCGCCCAGCGCCCGACGTTCGCCGACGTCTACAACATGCTGGGCGTCATCTATCACGCGCAGGGCCGCTTCCAGGACGCCGAGGAGGCGTTCGAGTCCGCGCTGCGCATCAACCCCAACTACACCGAGGCCGCGCTCAACCTGAGCGTCACGTACAACGACCGCGGCAAGTACGACAAGGCGCGCGAGATCTACGGCCGCGTCGTCTCGAACAGCTACGCGCAGTCGCACAACCTCGATCCGTTCGCGCGCGGCAAGCTCGCCAACATGCACGCCGACCTCGGCGCTGCGTACGCCGGCCTCGGCCTCTACGACGACAGCGTGCGCGAGTACAAGCACGCGCTCGGCCTGTGCCCCGACTTCGTCGACCTGCGCGTGCGCCTCGGCAACGTGTACCGCGACATGGGCCAGCACCACTCCGCGGTCGTCGAGCTCGAGCACGCGAAGAAGCTCAAGCCCGACTTCCTGCCGGCGTGGGTGAACCTCGGCGTCGTCTACTTCTCGCTCGATCGCAAGGAGGAGGCGGTGCGGGAGTGGAAGCGCGTGCTCGAGAAGGATCCGGCCAACAAGAGCGCGCTGCTCTACCTCCGGATGGTGAAGGACGGCGCGGGACCGCAAGGCGGTAGTGCGCTGCGCGACGTGACCGAGGAGTAGACGGGGAGTACGGTCGTCCCCATGACGACCAACAAAGAAGAGCTCAAGGGGCTGCAGGCGGATCTCAACTTCTTTGCCGACAAGCTCGGCATCGAGCTGACGAAGGTGGACGGCGTCGTCGGGCCGAAGACGCTCTCGGCGGTGAAGGCGGTCTACGACGCGGTGGTGGCGAAGCAGCCGATCCTCGCGTCGACCGTGGCGGCGCCGGGCTCGGTCGACGACGTCGTGAAGAACGCGCCGATGTTCCGCACGTGGCTCGAGAACACGGCGCGCGACGCGCTCGGCGTCGCCGACCTGCGCCGCTACCACAAGGGCGCGGGCAAGGACTGGAACGTCAAGGAGTCGATCGCGTACGGCGCCGGCCCGGTGCACCAGGACTTCGTCGCGCTGCAGACCGACCTCAACCGGTTCGCGGGCGTCGCCGGCTTCGGCAAGCTCGACACCGACGGCTTCCTCGGCCCCAGGTCGGCGGCCGCGGTGAAGGCGGTCTACGACAAGGTCGTCGCGAAGAACCCGCTCCTCTCGGCGACGGTGTTCCCCGTGCCCGACACGAAGGAGGAGGTCGCCGAGTACGCGCAGTTCATCCGCGCGTGGCTGCGCGACGTCGCCTCGAAGCAGCTCCTCGCCGAGGCCGGCGCCTGAGCTATCGCGGCATCGACATCACGAACAGGTAGTCGTTCTGCGCCTCGGCGAGCGCCCTGGCGACGTTGCCCTCGCCGTCGTCGATGATCGGTCGGATCGACACGGCCGGTCCGCCGCCGCGGCGCACCAGCCGCCGCACGATCGCCGAGTCGTGGCAGTGGCCGTTGCCGGCGATGATCACGATCGTGTCGCCGCCCTCGCCGAGCCACCTCCGCGCGTTCTCGGCCATCGCCTCGTCCCACACCACCTGGGCCGCGTACACGTTCTCCGGGTCCGGCCCCGTGCCCGTGCCCGTGCCCGTGCCCGACTCTCCCTCTCCCTCTGCCCCTCCCCCGTGCCCTTCCCCGTGCCCGTGCGCCTCCTCCAGCTCCGCCATCACGCCGTCGAACCACGACCGGTGCTGGGCGTCGTCGAGCACGAGCGGCGGCAGCCTGGCGCGCTCGTCGGGCGAGAGCCCGTCGACGCCCTTCTTCGCGACCGCCTTCACCAGCTCGCGCGGCGCGTTCAGCGCGACCAGCGCCATGCGGCCGGCGCGCGCGCGCTCGAGGATCGGGCGGTAGAGCCCGAAGTCGTAGCCCCAGCGATCGGCCCAGCCGGTGCGCGAGAGCAGCGCGGCCTCGTCGATCTTCTGCGCCGACCAGTCGTCGAGGACGCCCTGGAACGGCGACTGCACCATCTCCATCCCGAGCGCGAGCTTCTTGCCCGCCAGCTTCTCGACGGCGCTGCCCACGATCGTCAGCTGCGCCCAGTGGTGGTGCGGGTTCGGGTGCTCCTCGCCGACGCACACCGCGCGCGCCGATCCGAGCGCCGTCCACATCTCGGCCTCGGTCACGGCGCGGCCCGTGCGGCCGTCGACGATCGCGTAGGGCAAGGCCGCGGCCTCGACGCCTTTGACCGGGCCGACGCCGGGACCGTTGCCTCGCGGCGCCGCGGGCTCCTGGTACCGGCCCGGGCAGGCCGCGGTGAGGAAGAGCGTCGCGGCGACCATGATCACGCGCATTGGTAGAACCTAACCTTCCCCCACCGAACGGTGGGTTTCAGCAAGGACCCCTTTCAAACCGTGCGTGCGGATTTCCCGCACACGGCTTACGGGCGGTCGTTGATGGACGTGATGAGGCATTACGCAGCCTCCGGA
>JAIOII010000382.1 GCA_019912685.1 Kofleriaceae bacterium | reverse complement strand
CGCGTAGCTAGATTGCGGTGCGATACCGCGGGCTAAGTCGGC
This sequence comes from Kofleriaceae bacterium, assembly GCA_019912685.1. Classification (GTDB taxonomy): domain Bacteria; phylum Myxococcota_A; class Polyangia; order Haliangiales; family Haliangiaceae; genus UBA2376. The sequence continues at coordinate 11,263 of JAIOII010000382.1, read as the reverse complement.
GGAATTCGAGCGTCAGGCTGGCCGCAAGGCGTCCGAACCATTGCTTTCCGGATCGACACGGATCGCTGGATGTGATCTGTACTGATTGATGACGGCTCGACGACGACGCGGCCAGACTTCGTTCAACGATTGGTTCGCCTTCGGCGGGATCCCGAAGCCCGAGGAGCTGATGGATCCGGTGCTCAAGCGCCTCGATGGCGTTCTCGAGGATGCTGAGCTCGTCGACCAGGTCTTCGATGCGCTGTCGAAGCGACGCGAGGGCAGCTCTCGGACAGGCCGACCGAGCACGCCGGCCGAGGTCGTGCTCCGGGTGCTCGTCCTCAAGCACCTGCGCAACTGGAGCTACGAGCAGCTTCAGTGGGAAGTCACCGGCAACTTCGTCTACCGGCGGTTCTGCCGCATCGACGGCGGCGACGTTCCGGATGCGAAGACGATGGTTCGTTACGGCCAGCTCCTCGGCGGCGAAACGCTGCAGCGGGTCTTCGACCGTATCGTCGAGCTCGCGAAGATCCGCGGCGTCACGAAGGGCAAGCGGTTGCGCGTCGACACCACCGTCGTCGAGGCACCGATCCATTATCCGACCGACAGCGCGCTGCTCGCCGACGCGATCCGCGTCTTGTCTCGCGAGGTGGGCAAGATCGAGGAGGCGGGCACAAAGCTCCCTTTCGTCCGGACCGACGTGCGGCGAAGCCTCGCACGTCGGCTCCTCGAGATCGGGTACGCGCTACGCCAGCGCGGCGACGCGGCAAAGGAGGCGCTGGTAAAGCCGTACAAGCGCCTTCTCCGGACCGCGGGGCGAACGACGCGGCAAGCGATTCGCGCTCGACGAGCGGCGATCCGAGCGATGAAGAAGGCCCGCGGTAAGCGACGCGCTGCGCTCGCGCGAGCGGTCGCGAAGCTCGACACGTTCGTGCCGCGCGCGGAGCAGGTGATTCGCCAGACGCGGGCGCGAGTCCTTCGCGGCGTGCCCAACTCCGACGGAAAGCTGCTCAGCATCTTCGAGCCCGAAGCCCGGATCCTTCGCCGCGGAAAGCTGCACAAGCCGACGGAGTTCGGCTCGCTCGTGAAGGTTCAGGAAGCCGAGGGTGGCGTCGTGACCGACCTCGCCGTCGTGCAGACGCACCACGATGCCGCGCTGCTGGTGTCTTCCGTCGAGCGCCACATCGAGATCTTTGGCACGGCGCCGGTGCTCGCCTCGACGGATCGCGGCTTCTACTCCGGCGCCGGCGTTCAGCAGATCGAACAGCTCGGCGTGCGTCACGCCGTGATCCCATTTCCGGGCAAGAAATCGCAGAAGCGTCTCCGTCACGAGCGGCAGCGCTGGTTCCGACGAGGACGTGCTTGGCGCGCCGGCGGTGAGGCACGCATCGCGAGACTCAAGCATCGCTTCGGCATGGCCCGGAGTCGCTACCGCGGCGCCAGTGGCACCGCACGCAGCGTGTACTGGGCCGGCATCGCCAACAACCTCGTGGCAATCGCGGCGGCGGCGTAGCCGCCGGAGCGGACGACTCGGCCACCCCGCTGCCCTCAGCCCGATGGGAACGGACCGTCCGGCGACGAGGTTTTGCACCGCAATCTAGCTACGCGCAAGGGCTGACCGGCTCGCTCGCCGCGCGCGGTGTCGTCGGTCGGGTCGCCTCCAACACGATCGTGGGCGCCGCAGCGGGCTCGGCCGGGGCCGTCGGTGGGCGCCTCGGATCGGATGCCGTAGACGGTCGTCTGAGTAGCGGCGGCGACTACGCGCACGATGCGCTCATGGGGGGCGCAATCGGCGGTGGCTTGGGCGGCGGCTTGACGTCGCTCGGCGCGGCCGGCGCGCGGTTCCTTCCCGAGAGCGCGAAGACACCGCTTCACCGGCTCGCCGAGCGCTTCCCGACGCTCGCCGACGACGCGGAAGTGTTCGCCGCGTTCCAGCGTCTCGGAGCGCGCCACTCGGAAGGCGTCATCACGTTCGCGATCGGATCGCGGCGGCTACTCCAGCTCGCCGCGGACGGCGCGGTCACGATCTCCGCGGGCGCGTGGCGCAACATCCGTCAGTTTGCGTCCGATACGCGCGCGCTCGGCGCGCAGTTCGCCGACGACATCGCCGACAGTGCCGGTCCCCAGCTCGCCGGGGCCGGTGCCTACGGTGACGTTCGCCTGAACGTGACGGCGAAGGCCGCGCAGCCCCTCCACGTGCCCGGCCCGCTCGACGGTCCCGCGGTGACGGTGCTCAAGGCCGAGCGGTTCGCCGACGATCTCGTGAGCCGTGCGGACGAAATCGATCCGCTCACGAATCACCTTGGGGACGGGCCGGAAACAACGGGCGGCATGCAGGTCGTGGACGCCGCCGAGGACGCGGCACACCAGCGCAACGCGAAAGCCGCGGCCAACCGCTCCAACGTCGGCAGCCGGACGCCGCTGGCCGAGCACATCCCGCCTCCCGGACCTGCGTTCGTGGAGTGGTGGGACTCGTTGACAGCCAAGGAGCTGAATACGTTCCTCGCGGACCTAGACCGAGGCGCGCTGACGGGCGCGCGCAAGGTCATCGCGGCAAACATTCGTCACCCGGGCGGTTTGCACGAGTGGCTTATGGTGAAGCACCAGCAGCAGATCAAGAGGTGGGGCGTGTCACTGCAAACCGTCCTCGATGCGCGCACGAGCACTGAAGCCACGATCGGCCGTCACTTCAAACACGGCAGCGCGGGCTCGGGGACGATGCACCGCCAGCTTGACGCGCTGATCGAGAGGTCGCCGAGCTTCGACGCGTTCAAGGTGCGCCTCAACGAGTGGGCCGACCGGGAGTTATTCCCGGTCCGTGGCCCTAGGGGCGAACCGCCCGCCGGGCGCTACTATCTCCCCCCGGAGCTGCAAACACGATGACGACGCCACTACTCAACGTGCCCACCTGGAGCGCGATCGTGAACGGTCAAGCGGAAGACGACGCCGCCGCGATCGCGTTGGCTCGACTGCGCGAGACGCCATGGCTCGCGAACGTGGGCCGCGCTTCAAGCCGAGACAACGACGTGGTTCGCGTGAACCAGTGGCGCGAAGCCTTCGCCATGTTCACACCAGGCGTTGATGCGCGCACGCTTCTCGCCTTCGCCCCACAGAGTGGCGTTACGGGGGACAGGACAGGGACCAGCACAAACGGAACGCTCAACGCACCGTTCTGGCTTCTCATGGAGCGCATCGACCGCGATGCAGTTCTGTACAAGCGAACGGCTGACGCCGCGAATAACGCGCTGGACGTGCTGCCAGACAGCCACTACGCGGCGGCTCAAGACATCGCCCCGGCCATCCCCAGTGACGTGTGGCCGGATGCGAAGGAACTCGAAGAGTCGGGGCCGGCGATCTACGCGATGACAACGATCGGCGACTACCTCCACGAGTACATCCGCCTCTTGTTCATCGAGACCTACGCTGGCGACGTTGACGAGCCGCGCTGCACCTACTTTCGCGATCAGCTCGGATGGTTCATGGCGGGCCTTCTTCCTTGTGGCTGGGAAGGCGACTGGCCCCGCGGGCGCCTGCGCGTGTTCTAGGACGCTGAGGGAAGACGATGTTGCGCACCGTGACGGACACAACGGCCCGTGGTGTGGCACTTGGCACCGGGGCCGAATTGGCGGATCGTTCTCTGGATCGGGAGCCTCTCATGAACCTTCGCGCATTCCCTTTCGTCGTCGCCGCACTCGCGCTTTCGGCGTGCCCTGGCTCGCCAGACTTCATCGAGTGCCGCGACAACACTTCGTGCGGGCTTGCCGCGGACGGGCAATGCCTTGTCAACGCATCCACGGGGCACCAGTTCTGCGCGTATCCAGACTCAGAGTGCCCCGAGGGTCTGCGCTGGTCGGATCTGGACGTCGAGGACAGCATCAGCGGCACGTGCGTGAATAGTGATGGCGATGGTGGTGTCGACGCCGTGGACGCACCTGTTGACGCGGCGATCAACGACGGGACCATTCCTTGCGGCCTGAAGGTCGCGTTTCATGATGGCGCCGACAACGCGCGCGAAGTCTGGATCGCGAACGCGGACGGCACCGGATTGATCAACGTGTCGAACAATGCCGCCGACGATGCGAACGCAACATGGGCACCCGACGGCATGAAACTCGCGTTTCAGTCGAAGCGCAACGCGGGCCGGTGGGACATCTTCGTTGTCAACGCAGACGGATCGGGCCTGACGAACATCACGAACACGCCGACGCTGGATGAGACGAGTCCCGTGTGGTCGCCGGACGGCCAGCTCATCGCGTTCCTTGGAAACGGGTTCAACGTCATGTACCCGAACGGCACGGGCATAGCGGCCGTGACGACGCGTTCGCCGTCTGGCGCCTTTGTCTGGTCACCGGACAGCACTCGCATCGCGTTTCCAAGCGTGAACCCGAACGTACCTGACGTCTTCGTCGCGACCATTGGCTCGGCGGCGCAGCCGGTCAACGTGAGCAATTCGGGTGCGGCTGAAACGGGGGTCACGTGGTGGCCGGGCTCCAAGCTCGCGTACTCCACGACCGATCTCATCACCGTGAATGGGGACGGTACGGGCTCGGCGAACCTTACCCAAGGGACGCAGCACTTCGAGTATTCGCCCCGCTGGAGTGCGGACGGCCAGGCGATCTTTTTCACGAGCAACGAGCAAACCGACTACGAGATCCACCGCATCGCGGCGACCGGGGGGGCGCGACGCGCGTGCTCGACAACACGCTCGGTGCTGGCGCCGGTGTCGGCGATTGGGTTTCGGACGTCGCGGCGGATGGCTCTCGCGTCCTCTTCGAGCGCCGCACGTCGTTCACGGCTTCGCAGGTGGGCACGGTCAACGTCGATGGCTCGGGCGCGGTCTTCTTCAATGGAACCGGCGGAACCAACGCGCGCGGCGCGACGTTCGCGCGTTGCCCCTAGGGCAGGCGTCTCTGCTGGCCGACCTCAGTGATCACCCTATCCGGGTAATTGACCGAGGTGTCCGAGGGTTGCTCATATGGCGGAGGCCCGCTTCAACGAGGCCGAGGAGGAGGAGCGATGAGAAAGTCCATGCAAGGTGCAGCCACGGTATCGGCGGTGTTGATGCTCGCGTACGGAGTCGCTGCTGCGGACCCTCTGTGCCAACGTGACTGAGACAGCGGCCCCGACCGAATTACGCACGAGGGCGCTGAGGCAGGCACGATATGGAGATGCCGAGGAAGAACCGGCCGGTGGGGACCGAGACAGCGGCCGAGATCCGCGCTGCGGAACGGGAGGCGGCGCCAAAGCCGTCGAAGCCCACCCGTCGAACGTTCACGGCCGAGTACAAGCTGCGCATCCTGCGCGAGGTGGATGACGCGTTGGCGTCGGGGGAGTCGGGGGCTGTCGGGGCACTCTGTCGGCGCGAAGGGATCTTTTCGTCCCACCTGGTCACCTGGCGGAAGCAGCGCGAGGCCGGCGAGCTCGCGGCCCTGACGCCCAAGAAGCGCGGCCGCAAGCCGACGCGGAATCCGCTCGCCGACGAGGTCGCGCGCCTGGAGCGTGAGAAGGCCAAGCTCGAGGAGAAACTCCGCAAGGCGGAGATCGTCATCGACGTCCAAAAAAAAGTGGCTGCCTTGCTGGGGAAACCCTTCCCGGAGGACGAGGAGCCGACATCGTGAGCGCCGGCCTCGCGCACCTCATCCCGATCGTCGGTGTCGTGGCCGCGTGTCTCGCGCTGGGTGTCTCACGCGCGACCTACTACCGACGCCGGCGTGTTGCTCACCCGCGGCCACCGCGGCCCACGCCGCCGCGTGCGCTGAGCCCGGCCGAAAGGGCGGCAGTCCTCGCCACGCTCGACAGCGAACGGTTCGTCGACAAGGCGCCGGCGCAGGTCTACGCCGAGCTCCTCGACGAAGGCGTGCGCCTCTGCTCGATCCGGACCATGTACCGGGTGCTGCGTGAGCACGCACAGGTGCGCGAGCGCAGGGCGCAACGCCGGCATCCGACTTACGTGAAGCCGCAGCTCGTCGCGACCCAGCCGAACCAGGTCTGGTCCTGGGACATCACGAAGGTCGCTGGGCCGACGCGCGGCAGCTACTTCAGCCTCTACGTCGTCCTCGACATCTTCAGCCGCTTCGTCGTCGGATGGGCCATCGCGCGTACCGAGTCGGCTGCCGTGGCCAAGTCGATCATCGACGACGCGTGCCGGCGTCACGGCATTCAGCCGGGGCAGCTGACGGTTCACGCCGACCGCGGCTCGCCGATGGTGGCGAAGTCGACCGCGCTGCTCTTCTCTGACCTCGGTATCCAGCAGAGCCACAGTCGCCCGCATGTCTCCGACGACAACCCGTTCTCGGAGGCCGCCTTCCGAACGTTCCTCTACCGGCCGACGATGCCCGAGCGCTTCGGTTCACTCGAACACGCGCGCGCGACGTTCGCCGAGCTCTTCGACTGGTACAACGAGCGCCACTATCACAGCGGCATTGCGCTGCTCACGCCCGCCGATGTTCACCTCGGTCGTGAACACGGAATCATCGCCGCGCGTCAGCGCGTCCTCGACGAGGCCCATTACGCGCATCCCGAGCGCTTCGTCCGTGGGCGCCCCATCCATCCTGCTCCGCCGGCCGTCGTGTGGATCAACCCGCCCGCGACAGCCGCAAGCCTTGCGAGCACCGACTCTCCCCAGCGCGGACCGCAGCGCGAGGCGGCCACGCCGCTCGAGCTCTCCGCCGAGCCGCCTCGCGCGAGGACCGCACCGCGCGACGCAACGGGCCGGGAAGAAACACCCGCGCTCGTCCGCGCGGAACCAAGCCAGCCTACGTCGGAGGCTCCGCCGACTCACTAATTTCAACTTGGCCCTGTCTCGAACTCGTTGACACGCACCGCGGATACGACATACAATTTCGCCTGGGATACCGGCGAGACCGCGTTCTTCAAGTTCGCGAGCAACGAGTGGATCGGCCAAAGCAATCCGCCGGACTCCTGGGATGCCGACGTCGATGCGAACGGCGATCTGACGGCCTTCATCAGCGCGCAGAACTACGCGCACAACACGGCGCAGACCGTGGGCATGAGCGTGACCGTGAAGGCGAAGTTTGTCATCGAGGATGTGATCGGAAGCGTCGACTTCGTGAACGAGACGTCGTACTGGGAGATCACTGGTCATGTGCGGTTCAGCGCGAGCGGACTAGTCAGCGAGGGTTCCTGTCGAACTACATCGTTTGTGGTCGTCTTCAACGGTGGCTGGAACGCCGGCACTGACTCCTCAACGTTCACGATTCCGTCGCTGAGCGGAAGCGGCGCACAGGCGTGCAGCACGTATGCGTCCGAGCTCAACTCGGACTTTGCGCTCGGCGGTGCGGGGGCCAAGCTCCATTTCAACAAGTTCCGCATCACCGCCATTTGATCGGAACGCCAAGGAACCGAGGTGGGATGATGGGGCCGCGCGTGGTGAACATCGTGACGCTTCCGTGGCTCTTGTGTCTCGTCTTCGCGGCGTGCCAGGCCGCTGGCGACGCCGTCGACGGCGCTGCGCCGACCGATGCGACGTCAACTGATGCTCTCAACATCGACGCGGATGGTCCCTCGTACGCTCCGATCCACGTGATGGTGTACGACGAGAATGTCCCAGGACAGCCGGCAGTGGGAGCGCAGGTCATCGCCTCCGGGAACGGCGTTGCGCCGCGGACATACCTTACGAGCGCGGACGGAACAGCGGACGTCGTGTCGCCGCCCGGCGCGACGATCACCGTCGTGCAGTCGTACTCCTACCCACCCGGAACGCCAGCGATCGCCGTATTTGCGAGCTTTGCCGCACTCGAACCCGGCGACGTCGTAGTCGCGGGGCCGAGGATTCCTCGCCCGCAACTGGCGGGGCACGTCTCGGTCATCGTCCAGGAACATCCTGGAGGTCGGTTCTATACCGTCATCTCCTCCTGCCCCGCGCAGGGTGCGCGAGACGGCCTCGTGTTGTCCCTGACCCTCTACACGCCATGCAGCAGCATGAATTCGGCCACACTCGTCGCACGCGTGAAGGATTCCAACAACGCGCTGCTTGGTGTGAGCGTCCTCAACGGGGTCGATCTTGCCGCGGCGATGAATGGAGACCCTATTTCGATGCCGCCCTTCGATGTCCTCCCGGTCGATATCACAGCGACCATCTCGAACGTGCCCACCATGACCCATGGTCCATCGTGGCACGCGCGGTATTGGTTGGGCGACGAGCCCAACATGCTCGAACAGGTCGGTGACTGGTCCACGGACACGGGACTCGTCCAACTCGCGACGCAAGCGTACCTCGTCGGTGATCGGACGAGCTTCTACACAGTCATGCATCACGAGGGACCGCCGTTCAGTGCGCATCATCGTTACGGAGACAAACTCCTCACGGAGTTCGAACTCGATGCGAGCACTCTTATCCCGGGCATCCTGGGCGCGAGCGCGACGACTGATGGGATCGCGTGGACGATGACCGAGTTGGGATCGGAACCCGAGCTAGTGATCGCCGACATCCGCTGGGCCAGTGTGAGAGGGACGATCACCGCCCCCTATACCGGCACGCCTTTTCTGTCCTTCGACTCCTTGCCGGACGAAGTCCGCCCGACGACTTCGCCACAGCTTGTTCAGCTTCAGCAAGTGTCGGTAGACGGGCTCGACTATCATGAGGTCATCCCGAAGATCGACCAGAATCGGGATCTAATTGGCCCACGCAACACGTTGCCCTTGAACCTGAGCTTCTGGCGAAGCGCATATCCGTCAGGTTCTTGAGTAGCGCGTGGAACCTGCGGGCCTAGTCCTGAGACGGCTCCTCGACCTGACCGGGCGCGAGTGAATCCCACGACCGCCCTACCGCGCGCTTCCATTCCGAGGACGGAGCGAGGATGCGGCCGCGCTCGATGGCCATCGCGTCCGCCCATGCGCTCGCGCTAGGCGATTCGGCGTGCATGATCTCATGAAGCACGGGATATGCCGCAGCGAGGATCGCGGCCTGCGAGTCGGTCTCGACTGTCGCCCGATGAACGAGCGCCAGTGGCCCGGCGTCTGGATCAACCGCGGGCTGGAACGTGAGCCACAGCCAGCCCTCAAGCGGCGTGACCTCGCAGCGGCCCGCGTTGCCGACCTGATCGAGCAAGTCCGCTGCGTGCTCGGCCGTTTCAGCGCTGAGCACTGTCACGGAGCCGTTAGGCCAGCGCGCGACGAACACTCTCGTCATGCGGGCACGTGCGGGAAGGGTTTGGAGCCGATGTGCGGGTTTGAACCGCAGACCTGCGGTTTACGAAACCGCTGCTCTGCCACTGAGCTACATCGGCGAGAAGTAAGGACGTGTTCTAGACGAAGGGGACCGCGATGGCAAGCGCTGCAGGTGACGCGGAAGATCAGCCGAGGGCCGCGAGGATTCCGACCAAGCGGCGCCGCAACGTCGCGGCGTCGCAAGTTGTGATCCATGCGGTCTGTGCCATGAGCAGCTCGCACAAAATCGGGTCCGGAAAATCGATCGGGGCGTTGTCGCTGGTGAGCGGTGAGGTCGCGTGCGTTCGCGTCGGTTCGCTCGTTGCTTGATCGCCGGTTCGCGTCGGTTCGTTTCGGTCCGCATGCGGGCTAAGTCCCTGAGACGCCTTACGAAACCGTTGCTCTACCACTGAGCTACATCGGCGAGGGTCCTGGTGATTACCCGAACGCGGGCGTCTGCGCAAGAGGCCGGCGCCGCGGACGTCACGGCGGGTCCGCCCGCGCCGACGGAGGGTCCGCCCGGACCCGTTCGGCGCCGCGGCTGCGTCGGGCTGGACCCGGTCGCGAGGCGCAAGTGTCGGGAACGCGGCGCCGGGTTGCTGGCACGGGCGCTGCTGTAGGCGACGCCCATGCGTAGACACATCACGGCTCTCCTCTTCGCGCTCACCACCACGACCGTCGCTGCGTGCGGCGGCGGCAAGGCATCGCTCGCCGACATCGAGAAGCTCAAGACCGAGGCGTGCGCCTGCAAGGACAAGGCGTGCGCCGACAAGCTCGAGAAGAAGGCGGACGGCATGCTCACCGACGAGACCATCCGCTCGCACGGCGAGAAGGGCATGGAGCTCGCCTTCGGGATCGCCATGTGCCTGGCGCAGGCGCAGGGCGAGTGAGCCCGGCGGCGCCCGCGCGGTGATCAGAGGCCGGCGCCGGCGCGCGCCTTCGCCGCGTCCTCGGCCGAGATGCCGAGCGCGGTCGCGAGGCGATCGAGGAACGCGCGCTCCGCCTTCGCGATGTCCTCGTCCATCGCCGGGACGCCGCACGCCACGGCGTAGATGTGCAGGCGCTCGGCCGGCGGGATGCGCTCGAGCGCGACGTCGGCGAGCTGCACCGGCTCGTCGAGGTACGTGGCGGCGACGGCGCGCTCCGGGTCGCTGATCTTCGCGGCCTCGATGATCGCCTTCATCATCGCGCGCTCGGCCGGGACGAGCTTGCCGTCGGCCCAGGCGACCGCCGCCCAGGTCTTGATCGCGGTGAGGAGGTGCTTGCTGTCGCTCATGCCGCGACTATAGCCCGCGCCGCACCTTGGCCTTGGCCTCGGCGACGAAGCTGTCCTTCCGCCGCGCGCGGCGGCCGAGGAACCAGTGCGCGCCGACGAACGTGACGATCCACGCCAGGCCCGTCATGAAGCCGACGAACCGCCACGCGCCGTTGCGCGTCCGCGCCGCGTACCAGGACGTGGTCTCGAGGTCGGCGCGCGCCAGGTCGTACGTGACGAGCGCGGCCACGACAGCGACGAGCGTCGCCACCGCGGCCGCGATCCCGATGCGCCGCGCGCGGCCGCCGCGATCGAGCAGATCCGGGACCGGCACGTCGGTCAGCCCATCCTCCTCGCGCTCGCTCATGGTCGCGATCGTACACCCGCCGCCGCGGGCGGGCTCACTTCGACGTCATCCCCATCGGACCTCGATCTCCGGCTCGTCGGTGTCGAGCCGGACCAGGCTCTTCTCGAGCTCGCGGTGCACCTGCACCAGCGCCTGCGGCGCCACCGAGATGTCGGGGAGCGGAGCCGCGGCGTAGAGGATCCAGCGCAGCGTGCCCGCGACGCGGATCGGGACGACGAGGCCGGGCGCCTCGCTCACGCCGGTCGTCCACAGCGCGACGCGGTAGTCGAGCGGCGAGCGCGGCTCGAAGGCCTGGGCGCGCTCCTCGCGCGCGAGCGTCACGATGCTGCACGGGCCGTCGGCGAGGAGGTGCAGCTTGCGCAGCGTCGGCCAGTCGCGCACGCGGCCGGCGCAGACGGCGGCGTCGACGCGGTCGCCGTCGACGGCGAACGCGACCGCCGCCTGGTAGTGGCTCGTGAGGTAGCGCAGCGCCGCCTGGACGGCGCGATCGAGCC
>JAIOII010000381.1 GCA_019912685.1 Kofleriaceae bacterium | reverse complement strand
CGGCGACGACCTCGACGCCGCTCGCGCGCAGCGCCTCGCTCGTGCGCAGGTACGCCCACTCCTCCGGCGCCGAGCCGGCCAGGTAGTCCTTCGACAGGTTCGGCCGGTCGACCGGGTCGGAGCCCTCGCCGTTCACGATCGTGACCGGGCCGCGGTAGCCCTCGGCGCGTAGCGCCTCGGCGCACGCGACGCCCGCCGCGCCGCCGCCGACGATCACGACCGAGCTCGGTCCGGCCGCCTCGGGCGGCTCGACGTTCCGGCGCGCACCGACGCGGATCGTGCCGCCCTCGAGCGCGACGTCCCAGCACGGGACCGCGCTCAGCGCCGGACCGTGTGCGCGCCCGCTCGCCAGATCGAAGCAGGCGTGATGCCACGGACAGTGCAGCGCGCCGCCGAACACGCGGCCCTCCACGAGCGGCCCGCCGTAGTGCGTGCACGTCGCGCCGAGCGCGTGGATCTGTCCGCCCGTGCGCACGAGCACGATCGCCTCGCCGCCGGCGTGGCCGAGAAACGGCACGTCCTCGCGCAGATCGGCCTCCGGGATGCCGCGCTCGAGATCGGGTCCGCTGAGCTCACTAGCCTGTCCCATGTCACGTCCTCCGTCGCGCGCCACTCCAACGGATGAAGGAGCGACGTATGCGAACGCAATCGATGCTTGCCGTCATGATACTCGCCGCGTGTGGCGATGAACCGCGGGAACCGGCCGACCGGAGCCCGTGCTCGTTGGACGATGGTCGGTGTATCTTCCGTTACGACACGTTCGGTGACGAGCAGCTGTGGACGGATGTCCTGGGCTTGCACGAGCTGGTCCAGACGCTGCCGCCGACCACCGCCCTCGCCGTCGGCCTGAAGGTCGACGCCGCCGCGGTCCCGGCCGACGTGCTCGCGTCCGCCGACCTCGATGATCCGGCGACGACGGTCGCGCTCGTCGGCCTCGACGCCGTGGTCGGCGTGCGCGGCACCGTCGTCGACGGCCGGATCACGCGCATCGGCGTCACGTGCGCCCTCTGTCACTCGACGGTCGACGACGCCGTCGCGGCCGGCATCGGCGCGCGCCTCGACGGCTGGCCGAACCGCGAGCTCGATCCCGGCGCGATCCTCGCGCTCACGCCCGGACTGCCGTCGTTCACGGCGTCGCTCGGCTTCGATCACGGCGCGGCCGTCGCGGCGCTCGAGAGCTGGGGCCCCGGGCGCTACGACGCCCGCTTCAACCAGGACGGCGAGAGCTTCCCGGTGCTCATCCCGCCCGCGTACGGCCTGCGCGACGTCGCGCTCGAGACGTACACCGGCGAGGGCCCGGTCTCGTACTGGAACGCGTACGTCGCGGTCACGCAGATGGGCGCCCGCGGGAACTTCGTGGACGCGCGGCTCGGCCTCGACATCCGTCATTCGCCCGATCGCGTCACCCCGATGTTGCCGGCGCTGCGCGACTACCAGTTCTCCCTCGAGCCGCCGGCGCCGCCGCCCGGCAGCTACGACGTCGCGGCCGCGCAGCGCGGCAAGCTCGTGTTCGAGGGCCCGGGGCGGTGCGCGTCGTGCCACGCGGGCGCGAGCTTCACCGACGCGCCCGCGCTGCACGCGCCGGACGAGACCAGCGCGAGCGCCGACGAGGCGCGCCGCAGCGTCACCGGCATGTACCGGACGACGCCCCTGCGCGGCGTGTGGCAGCACCCGCCGTACTTCCACGACGGGCGCGCGGCCAACCTGGACGACGTCGTCGAGCAGTACGACCTGGCGCTCGATCTCGCGCTCACCGAGGCGCAGCGGGCGGATCTCGTGCAGTACCTGCGCTCGCTCTGACGGGCGCGCGGAGTAGACTGCCCGGCGATGCATCGTCCCCGCCTGTGTCTCCTCGCCGCGCTCGTCCCCGGCTTCCTCGCGTGCGGCGGCGGCGCCGCGCCGGCACCACAGGCGCCGGCGGCCGAGCCGCGCCACGGCGATCACACGCACGGTCACCACGCGCAGGGCGGCGACCACGCCCATCACCGCTTCGAGGACGCCGAGCGCTGGGCGCAGGTGTTCGACGACCCGGCGCGCGACGCGTGGCAGAAGCCCGACGAGGTCGTCGCCGCCCTCGCCCTCCCCCGCGACGCGCGCGTCGCCGACGTCG
>JAIOII010000380.1 GCA_019912685.1 Kofleriaceae bacterium | reverse complement strand
GTGACCGATCAGCGACGCCGGGATGACTCCCGACACGTGTCATGGCAGGCGCGTGGCGGCGCGTGCGGGCTCAGCGTCGCGCGCGCTTGAACGCCGCTGGCGTGAGCTTCTCGATGGGCAGCGCGAAGACGTCGCGGTGCGTGCCGAGGCGCTCGAAGGCCCAGTTCAGGTAGGCCTGGACCGGCACGCCGATCGCGCGACACGTGGCGACGATGCCGAGCAGGACGCACGCGCGGTGCGCGCCCTCGGTGCTGCCGGCGAAGAGCATGTTGAGGCGGAGCTTGGCGAGGTTCTGGAACTCACGCTCGGTCGGCGAGTTGTCGATGGGGACGTCGGGATCGTCGAGGAACCGGAACAGCGCGTCGCCGTGGCGTTGGTAGTAGCCGACGGCCACCGCGAGCGGCTCCGACGGCAACAGCGTCGGTTCGACCGCGGCGAGCCAGCGTCGGAACGCAGTGGCGATCGGACGGATCTTCTTCCGACGATGCGCGAGGAGCTTGGCGCCGACGAGTCCGCGCGCCTGGGCGTCGTGCTCGGCGACATACATCGCGGCGATGAAGGCGCCGCCCTCGGCGGCGAGGTCGGGGCGCGTCGCCTCGGCGTCGCGGAACTTGCGGCGGCCGTGCGCATTACATCCGGCCTCGACGACGCGGCCGGTGGCGAAGACGGCGTTGAAGCGATGCTCGGCGTCGGCAGTGAGCGTGCCGCGAAACGGCTGCAGCTTGGCGACGACGGTGTCGGCCGCCTTGTCAGGCTCGTACTGGAACACGGCGACGTCGCGATTCCGGTAGAGCTCGACGTAGCCGTTGTGCGCGGCCGGCAGCCCAGGCACGAGCACCTTGAGACCGGTGCCGTCGGTGGCCATCCATCGCCCCGAGAGCAGCATGTGCCAGTGGTGGCCATCGACGGGGGCGAGCAGGTCTGCGGCGCGCTCGATGAAGCCGACGAGCGAGCCCATCGCGAGCGGGACGCCGCGCGACGCGAGGTCGCGGCGGATCCGGTCGAGCGGCGTGAGCAGTGCGAACTTCTGGTCGACGAACCACGCCAGCCAGTCGCACGTGACCTTCGATCGCTCGTACGGCGCGGGCAGCGAACGCGGCGTCGTGCGCTGGCCGCAGTCTCGGCAGCGGCACGTCGTTCGGCGGACGACGCGACGACGCTGGTGCTCCTTGACGACGTGCAGCTTCTCCTCGACGACGACGTCGGCCGCGTCGAGCTCGTGAGCGCCGCAGTGCGCGCAGGCGTCGGGGCGCAGCTCGTGGCTCTCGGCCTCGAGATGCGTCGGCAGTGGCTTGCGCCCCGTGGGCCGGCGCGGCTTCGCCGCCGGCTTGGGCTTGTCTGGCAGCGGCGGCGGCGCGGGGCGATCGGCGAACGCGCGCGCGGTGGGAGCGTCGACGCTCGGTGGCGGCGTCGGCACCGGTGGTGGCGTCGGTGGGCGCTGGCGTCGGCGCGCGACCGCGAGCAACTCGCTCACGCGGTCGTTGAGCCGGGCGACCTGCGCGACGAGCTGATTCAGCTGCGCGCGCAGCTGCTCGTTCTCGCGCCGCAGCTCAGCGACGGTGGCCACGTCGCCACCAGATCACAACGTGCGCGTGCTGTCGATCCCCGCGCGCACCTCCGTGCGCGGCCGTCGGTACCAGCCGCGGCGTGCGGCCGTGAAGTCGATGCCGGCGAGCAGCGCCGCGAACGTCGTGCCGTCGATCTGGACCTGCGCGACCTCGCCGGTGATCGGTGGCAGCTGGAAGCTGCCGTTCTCGAGCCGCTTGGCCAGCAGGCACCAGCCGGACCCGTCGAACCACAGCGCCTTCGCCAGCCGGCGCCGCCGGTTCAGGAACAGATAGAGGTGCCCGTCGACGGGATCGAGCCCGAGCCGGCGGACCGCGCCGGCCAGCGCGTCGAACGAGCCGCGCATGTCGACCGGCTCGACCGCCACGAACACCCGCACCGTCGGTGGCAGGCTCAGCATGCCCGCAGCACCTCGACGATCCGCCGCAGTGTCTCCGGCGCGAACTCGTCGCCGACCTCGACGCGGAGCTCGCCCACGTGCACGACGTAACGCGCGGCGCCCGGCCGCGATGCAGGGACCAACTCGACCAGCGCCGCGCGCGGACCCACGACCATCGCGGTCGGCGACCGCGCGGTACCCCGCGGCCGCGTTCGGTTCCCGCTCGCGCCGCGCCGCGCGAGATTCACCCGCCACGCGTTCAGCGACCGGCCGTCGATGCCGTTGGCCCTGGCCCAGGCTCCTGCGCTCTCGCCGGTTCGGCGGGCTGCCGCCAGGCAGCGCCGCGCTTCCTGCTCATCCGTGATCTTCCGTTGCTCTCTCATCGATTCCTCCTCGGAACCGACGAGGCTCTCGGCCGCCCGCCGCGGT
>JAIOII010000379.1 GCA_019912685.1 Kofleriaceae bacterium | reverse complement strand
GGACGAGGAGCGCGAGCGCGATCGACGGGGTCGCGGTGCCGCCCTCGCAGCACCCGCCGTCGCGGTCGCCGCCGCCGCCGTCGTCGGGCCCACCGTCGCCGTCGCCGCCGGGGAAGTCCTCGCGCACCTGGATGGTCGCGGTGACCGGCACGGCCATGAGCGTCGACACGCCGGAGCGGTAGGTCATCGTCAGCGTGACGGTGTAGTCGCCGTACTGCGTGAAGCGCAAGGTCGCCGGCTTGCTGCCGGAGCTGGGCGGATCGCCCGCGACGCCCGGCGAGCCGCCGATCGACCCGATCGTCCACGACACGGCGTCGCCGTCGACCGTACCGCCCGTCGCCGAGACCAGCTCGATGCCGTCGCCGAGCTGCATGCGCAGGACGCCGTCGAGCGCAGGCCCGAGCGCGGTGTTGGAGAACCCGGCGGAGAACGTGCCCTCGGCGGGGAGCGTCGGCGCCTCGAACTGCACCGGCGTGAGCGAGAGCGAGAGCGCCGGCTGGCCGACGCTCGAGACGCAGTCCGCCTCGAAGAGCGCGTTCAGGAACAGGCGCGTGCCCTGGTTGTTCGTCACCGGCACGTTGGTCGAGTACTCGTGACCGCCGAGGTAGCTGACCTTGCCGCCGCAGTCGGCGGGCCCGTGCGGGAGGAAGCCGATCGGCGGCGTGATGTCACACTCGCCGTCGGCGTAACCCGTCATCCACACGTCCTGCACGCCCGGCCCGTTCTGCGCGGTCACGAACGTGACCTCGCGATCGTTCTTGTACATCGTGCCCAGGTACGTGCTGAGGTTGTACGCGGGCTCGCTGCCGCCCTCGGTGCCGAACGCGCCGTCGAACTGGTTGTAGGGCACCTCGGGGTGCAGCACCTTCACCGGGTTGGGGCTCGCGGCGATCATGAAGCCGGCGCCCTTCTCCTTGATGTCCCGCGGCACGCACACGTTGTTCACGCACTCGAACTCGGCGTCGGTGCACGGGCACGCGGGCGGCGTGCCGGTCGTGGTGAGGAAGTGCCCGTCGCGCCCCGGATCGTCGAGGTACGGCCACGCCGGGTTGGGCGTCGTGTTCTCGTACGCGTTCACCGCCTGGCACTCGGCGAAGAAGTGCACCGGGTACTCGAGGAACGCGCGCACCTCGGCCACCACCTCGTGGCCGTGATAGGTGATGGGCTGCCCCGCGCACTCCGCCGGAGTCGCCGGGCAGGCGCCGCCGTTGCACTCGACCTTCTCGCGGTCGGTGACGTTCCAGTGCATCGACATGATCTGGCAGTAGGCGGGGATGCCGTCGGCGGTGAAGAGCGCGCCGTTCTTGTGGTCGAGGTTGGGCGCGTCGCACGTGCCCATGTCGCCCATGATGCTCGGCACCGTCAGCATGTCGGGGTTCGCCGTGCCCGGGCCGCAGTTATTGGCGCCGCAGCGGGCGGCGGGGAACTCGGCGCCGTTCGACTGCTTGATGCCGGCCGCGCGCAGGTAGCCGGTCGCGATGTCCTCGTTGCCGTCGGAGAACACGGCGATGGTCGGCGCCGCGACGAGGTCGCGCGAGACGAAGCCGGTGAACGCCGCCGCCGCCTCGTGCACGGTCACCACGTTGAAGACGGTCCGCTGCGCCCACGGGTTGGCCGCCCAGGTCGCCTGGTCGTTCCAGACGTCGATGATCGCCCTCGCCGCGGCGGCGTGCGCCGCGTCGATCACGAACGGCCCGGCGCGATAGCCGTGGTTCGCGATCGTGGTGCCCGCCGACATCGTCGCCGACCACACGACGGTCGCGCCGACGAAGAAGTCGGGGCTCGCCGTCGGGTACGGGCACTTCATGCCCGAGCCCTCGACCGCACAGTCCCAGGCGCACAGATCGCCGGTGGTGTTGCAGGGCGCGTGGTGCCACGTCTTGGTCGGCTCGATCACCCACGCCACCGGCACGCCCTGGCGCAGGAGCTGGAAGAGCAGGCCGTACGCCTGGAACATCCCGCGGTCCTGGTAGGCCAGGTCCATCGGGATGATCAGGCTGCCCTGCGCGAAGCTACGCGACTCGGCGACCGCCGGACGCGACCACGCGAGGGAGCAGACGAACACGGCGCACGCGACGACGACCACGCGAAGAGAACGCATGGAGACCTCCAGCCGACGAGTGTCGGCCGGCCGCGCACGTGGCAGCAAGGTGCCGCAGGTCGCAGCCGGGCCTACTTCTGCGCCTTGGCCTTGACCTGGTCGCCGGCGAGCACGATCACGAGGCGATCGGGGTGGAACCACGCCTTGATGACGCGGTTCACGTCGGCGTCGGTGACGGCGGCCACGGCCGCGCGGCGTGCCTTCAGCCACGTCCAGTCGCGCTCGAGCTCGCGGTCGTAGCGGAGGATGGCGACCAGCGCCTGCTCGTCGGCGAGATAGTTGTCCTGCTGATCGAGCCACGCCTGCTTGGCCTTGGCGACCTCCTCGGCGGTCACCCCCTTGTCGACCAGCTGCTTCATCTCCTCGACGAGCGCGGCCCGCGCGGCCTCGCCGTTCTTGGGCGCCATGATCGCGCCGAAGCCGACCTGGCCCACCGGATCCTGCTGGCCCGGCTGCGCGTAGCCCCACGCCCCGTACGAGAAGCCTTCCTTCTCGCGCAGGCGCATCCAGATGCGCGAGCCGGTGCTGCCGCCGAAGATCGACGCCGCGATCGCGAGGGCCGCCGCGTCGGCGTGGTTGTCGTCGAGCGTGATCGCGTGACCGCCGACGACGATCGCCATCTCCTTGTCGCGCGTGTCGATCGTCTGCGCCGCCGGCGCGACGTCGAAGGCCTGGTCGGGGATCCGCACGTACGGCGTCTTCGCGGTCCACGCGCCGAAGTGGCGCTCGAGCTGCGCCGCGAGCGCCTCGGGATCGAAGTCGCCGACCGCCGCGATCTCACCCGCGCCCGCGCCCCAGAACGCGGCGTGGTACGCGCGGATCTGCGCGAGCGACACCTTCTTGACCGCCGCGATCTCCTCGGCGGGCGTCATCGCGGCGCGCGGGTGACCGGCCGGCCACGGCGAGAGCGCGCGCGCGAACGCGACGGCGGCGAGGCGCTCGGGCTCGGTCAGCGACTCCTCGAGATCGGCGAGCGCCTCGCGCCGGACGACCTCGAGCTCCCTGGCGGCGAACGCGGGCGTCTTGAGCATCTCGGCGACGACGTCGATCACCGCCGGCAGCGACTCGCGCACCGTCGTGATCCGCACGGTGACGCGGCCGGCGCGGCCGCCGAGCGACACGTCGGCGGTGAGCGCGGCGAGCCGGTCCTGGAGCGCCTCGTGGGAGAGCCGCTTCGTGCCGCGCTCGGCGAGATCCGCGGTCATCTCGGCGATCGTCGCCTTGCCGGTCAGGCTCTTCTCGTCGCCGTGGTGGAGGACGAGCTCGACCTGCACCTTCTTGCCGCGGGTCTTGCGCGGGACGAAGGCCGCGTCGATGCCCCCGGCGAGCGTGCGCGTGCGCGTGCGCTTGGCCAGGTTGTCGAGGTCGATCGCGAACGTCTCGCCGTCCTCGATCTGCATCGCCGCGACCCGCTCGACGATGCCGGCGATGTCGGGCTTGCCCGGCGCCGGCGCCCGCACCGGCGACTTCGTCGGCACGAACTCGCCGAGCGTGCGGTTCGACGGCACGAGGTACTGCACGGCGACGCGGTTGACGGTGTCGGCCGTCAGCGCCTTCACCTGCTCGTGGTACGCGATCATGAGGCGCCAGTCGCCGGCCGCCGCCCACTCCGAGAGCTCGATCGCGACGCGGTTCGAGTCGCTCATCATGAGCGTGATGTCCTTGAGCGTCTGCGCGCGCCATCGCTCGAGCTCCGCCGCCGTGACCGGCTTGCGCGCCACGCTCTCCAGCTCGGCGAGGAGCAGCTTCTTCACGCGCTCGACGCCCTTGCCGTCGCGCACCTTCGCGCCGAACGTGATGAGCCCCGGATCGTGGAAGCGGTACATCGCGCTCCACACCTCGGCCGCGAGCCCGGGCGTGACCAGCGCCTTGTACAGGCGCCCGCCCGGCTCGTCGGTGAAGATGAACTCGAGCGCGTCGAACGCCGCGCGGTCGGGATCGGCGCCGGCCACGCCGTGATAGCCGGCCATGAGCACGTGCACGGTGCCGACGCGGCGCAAGGTCACGGTGCGCTCGCCGTCCTGCACGGGCTCGACGGTGTACGTCGGCGGCAGCGTGCGCGCCGGGCGCGGGATGGCGCCGAACGTGCGCTCGATCTCGTCGAGCGCGGCGGCGACGTCGAAGCGCCCGGCGACGACGAGCACCGCGTTGTCGGGCTGGTAGTGCTTCGCGTAGAACGCGCGCAGGCGGTCGACCGGCACGTTCTCCACGTCGGAGCGCGACCCGATCGTCGACTTGCCGTAGTTGTGCCAGAGGTACGCGGTCGACGTGACCCGCTCCTCGAGGATCGCGACCGGGTCGTTCTCGCCCATCTCGAGCTCGTTGCGCACGACCGAGAACTCGCTGGCGAGGTCCTCGGGCGAGATCGTCGCGTTGACCATGCGGTCGGCCTCGAGCTCGAGCGCGAAGCGCAGGTTGTCGGCGGAGGCGGGCAGGGTCTCGAAGTAGTTCGTGCGGTCGGTCCAGGTCGTGCCGTTGAAGAAGGCGCCCTTCTCGTCGAGCAGCTTCATCACGTTGCGGTGCGTCGGCGTGCCCTTGAACAGCATGTGCTCGAGGAGGTGCGCCATGCCGGTCTCGCCGTAGCCCTCGTGGCGCGAGCCGACCATGTACGTGACGTTGACCGTGACCGTCGGCTGCGACGGATCGGGGAAGAGGAGGACCGACATGCCGTTGGCGAGCACGTACTCGTCGATGCCGCCCATCGACCGCACCTTGATCGCGTCGGTCGACGGCGGCGGCGGCGTCAGCACGTGCGCGGGCTCGGGCGGCTCGACCGCGGTCGCGGGCCCGGCCACCGGACCC